>JAHFZE010000163.1 GCA_020854785.1 Methanomethylovorans sp. | reverse complement strand
TCGAGGATCATAGATATCCGAGAGATCATATTCATGTCCTGCTGCGGATAAAATATTATCATTGTTTATTGAAATGAAATAGCAAGGATCTGTAGTGTATATGTATGTTAATATATTGCCATAATGGTCCGCTACAGCAACGCCATCCTCATATCCAACACACAGATATTCGTCTGATATTGCAATGTCATATACTTGCCCGGCTGCGCCTGCTCCTGGCCATTCATTTATGATCGAACCATCCCTGAGATCAGCGATCACTAACCCGCCGTATCCACCAGCATAAGCATAATTACCGAATAGTTCAAGCTCACTTAGAAACGTATCAGGGTCTCCATGGTCCAGCAACATTTTATGCTGAATGTCATCATAGATGTATAGCCTTCCATCCTGCACATAGCATGTGCTTGCACATGCAAGATCTGTAAATAACAACACCACCAATGTTGTTATCAGAACAACTTTGATCTTCAAATCTATCACTCCACCTTCTCTACCTTCGATCATTAGTTTCGGACATCTTATCTCTTAAAGACGCCACAACATGTACCATATCGGTTTAAAATTTTGACATATTTATTTTTGAATAACTCATAAGAGTTTTAACTAATTACTATTTAAATTTTATTAAAAAATATTAAGCATTATTAATATATTTACTAATGTGTGCGCCTATAAAGAGTGTTCTTACTCTGCACAGAAAAGATTTGGACTTTAGTTATTAGGGTAAAAAGAGGTAGTTATAGTGCTGCAACTGATCAGCCTTTACACAAAAGAGATCAGAATGCTGATCTTCCCAAGCATACTACAAACAAACTCTTATTGCAGCTTTTACTATCAGCTTTTGCAGTATCGAGTATCGTGAAGGATAGTGAAAGGGAGGGTTACTTAAAAAATAAAGGGCAATAAAAGACAAAATGCCCTATGTAATGGAACTGTCACTTTTTTCTGATGACCATCGCAGCAAGCACCGCTGCCATCAGTGTGATCAAAAAGAATGCATATCCTGCACCTTTAGCTTCTGCAACAGTGAATACTCCACTACTGATACTGGTCTGCTGTTCCACCAGCTCAAGATTGTAAACAGAAACTTCTACCAGTGACAGAGGACTGGATGCACCTGTCTCTCCCAGCACAGAGAAGGAAATGGTCGCTACCTCACCTTCTCCATTGATACCGGAAGCATCTACAAGTGCAATGTTTACCTGGCCGGGGTTCGCAAGATTCGATTCCATAATAGCATTTTTACCAAGGTCTGCAGTTTCCGCACTGTTCGCCTTGAGCACCGATGGATCATATTTCAACGTGATGTCCACACTTCCAACATCTTTAGCGCCTTCAACTACGATGGGCACCTGGATCGTACTGCCCGGTGAACCTTGAACGTTCCCTGTGCTTACAACAAAAGATGCACCTGATGCTACGGATATAAGACTTACCAATAGCAGAGCACATAGTATTTTTCTCATATAATTCCCTCCATTAATGGTTCGTTCATTTTACTGCCAGTTGCAAGATCATCCTTGCATCAAGTGACGTTATCTCTCCATCCTTATTCATGTCCATAAAGGATTGCTTATCCATCTTGCCCACTGCCATCTGTAATGCTGCCAGGGCATCCATTGCTGAATAGGTACCATCACCATCGGCATCCCCGGAACCTTCTGCTGCACTGATGACCTTGAAAGCCCCGTCTTTAGCGGATATCGTAACGGACTGCAGATCATCGGCATTGTTTGCTGAAACTTTAGAGATCTTCAGTGGAGAAGATGAACCAGCAGCTCCGATCACATTGAACTTTACATAAGCTATTACACCATCGCCACCAAAACCCTGATTTGAAGCGAGGCTCACTTTAATGTTCCCTGCTACGATATTAGAGTCAAAGATGGTGTTCTGGGTAAGAGGACCATTGATCACTTCCTTTGCAGCCAGAACAGCTGGATCGTATTGCAACGTAAGGTCCATATTTCCAATGTTACCGGGAACTCCTTTCAATGTAATGGGGATCTGGACAGTACTTCCCATTGGAGTCGTACGCGATTCGAATGTTATGGTCCGGACAGAAGATGGCACAGATGCACCGGACCCACCAACGCCCTCACCCAATAGTTCTACTGCATCCACTTCTTCCCAGCCTGCTATTTTAGTGTGCAGGATAACACCGTTTACAGAATATTCGGTTTTGGGGAAAGTGATCTCGAACCAGCCCGGACAAACAGTGTTGTCTGTTCCGGTCCACACCGTATGGCTCTGACCCGACGTATCTACAAGGTCCACCTGGTATATGGATCCCGCATTATAGGTCTCGTGGACACGTACACCCACAGCCTGGACAGGCGTTGCGAAAGACAACTTCAACCACTCTGGGTCCGAACCTGATGAACGTGGAGCCCAAGCAGTATTGATATCACCGCATTTATCGGTGTTAGGTGCACCTGTAGCCTGGTTTGCCGACCAGCCTGAGGCAGAATACTCGCTGCTTGCTGTGGCACCTGAAGCCCACTGTCTTGGAGAAACAGCCGTAGTAGTAGTGGTTACTGTACCAGCAGATGTACCAGATGTCGAAGATGGCACTGTGGTGATATCAGTATCCCCAATAAGTTCGACTGCATCGATCTCTTCCCAGCCTGCGATCTTAGTGTGCAGGATAACAGCATTCACGGGGTATTCAGTTTTAGGGAAAGTGATCTCGAACCAGCCGGGGCAAGAAGTGCTGTCGGTCCCGGTCCATACAGTATGGCTCTGGCCCGAAGTATCTACAAGGTCTACACGAGATAGGGATCCTGCATTATAGGTCTCATGGACACGAACACCTGTAGCCAGGACCGGTGTGGTGAAAGACAACTTTAGCCATTCTGGGTCCGAACCTGACGAGCGGGGAGCCCAGGCAGTATTGATATCACCGCACTTATCAGTATTAGGAGCGCCTGTAGCCTGGTTTGCCGACCAGCCTGAAGTAGAATACTCGCTGCTTGCTGTGGCACCTGAAGCCCATTGACTTAGATCGGCCGCTGAAGATAGTCCTATGGTCATTATCACAAAGGACAACACGATCAGAACATTAATAGAACTACTTAATTTGGGTTGCATTTGTACCTCCTCAATTAGTGACTATATAAGATCTTGAGTGCACATCACATTTTGATTCAAGCATATGCAAATGGCATAAAGTGTAGAATATTTGTAGGCAATAGCTGAATTTTTAAGTAGTGTACCCCCGTTTTATAGTCTTTAATTAAATATTTGCCATATCAATATATAAAGATTCCTTTGGTCTATAATAGGGGGATCAGAAGTTATTGAAGTGTTTCTTAATTTGTTAAAATCCCATTTGGAAACAGAACAACAAGAGATCCATAGAAATTTAAATTCGGTCTAGGATACAGAAAAGAAAAAAGCGAAGTAAAAATAAGAAATAGAATAAATATTTTAATGTTCGGATAAACTCACTCTGCTTCTGGTATAAACTCACAGTATCCCAGATCACCTGTTTTTGCCATGGCCTTGACCTCGGCAAGAGCCACCGGATCATAACGAGGGATATCGGCAGTTCTGTACTTAGGGAAAACAAGGGCATATTCTTTCATGTACGTCTTTCCATCGGGGCTGAGAGTGACCCTAAAAACGACCTCCGGCCTGTTGCCTTCCTTTACAAGATATGTGCTATTCATTATGACGTTTCCTCCAGTATTCTATCTATGACACGACATAGCACCTGCAAAGGTCAGCAGTGAACTGACCTTTATTGCAGGCATCCTATCTCAGGTCCATATAGTAATATAACACTCATATATTTAAGTTAAATGGTAACTTTAATAAGTATTATAGATAATAAACCTGTTTTCTTTAAATAACACCCGATATTCTAATAACCCATTACATCAATTGTGCTTCATGGCCCTTTTATCCAGAAAAGAACTAAGAGAGAGAATACTTGCAAAACCTCCACTGCTGCCACTAATGGAAAACATGATCGATGTAGAGATGCAGCTGCAGCCAAATAGTGTGGAGATGACATTACAACGTGTTGAAGTAATGGAAGGGGCAGGAGCCATTGATTTTGACAATTCCTGCAGGAAACTCCCCTTGAGCAGACCCCTTGAATTCGATGATGATGGCTGGGTCTTTCTTCTGCCCGGAACTTACAAAGTAGTGTTCAACGAAATAGTCAACATCCCCAAAGACCTGGCTGCCATAGCAAGACCGAGATCCACAATGCTTCGATGCGGCGTGAATATAGGTACTGCCGTATGGGACTCCGGCTACAGGGGAAGGAGTGAATCTATGTTGGTAGTGCATAACCCGGAAGGTTTTAACTTGCGTAAGAACGCACGTATCATTCAGCTATTGTTCTACGAACTGCATGCGGAAGTGGAAGAAGGGTATAAAGGCCAATACCAGCATGAGAACATCTGAGCACAAAACTGCTACGTAAAGAATATGTATGTTCAATCAATTATAGCAATTCATGAGCGAGATTGGTAAATCCGTAAGGATGGAAAGGATCTTCAACCGTAACACCGGGAAGACTATAATCATACCCATGGACCATGGAGTGGGTGCAGGACCGATCAAGGGAATAATAGACCTTCCGACCACTGTGAACAAAGTTGCAGAAGGAGGAGCTAATGCAGTGCTTGGACATATGGGACTACCCAGATATGGACACAGAGGTTATGGAAGAGATATAGGACTTATAATCCATCTGTCTGCTTCTACATCCCTGGGACCCGATCCTAACCATAAAGTATTGGTAACCACCGTAGAAGAAGCAATAAAGATAGGAGCAGATGCTGTTTCAGTGCATATAAACGTGGGTGCGGAAGATGAAGCCCAGATGCTGAAGGATCTTGGTTGTGTGGCCAAGGCATGCGATGAATGGGGAATACCACTCATTGCAATGATGTATCCAAGAGGACCAAAAGTTACGTCTGAACACGATGTGAAGTTCGTGAAGCATGCCGCACGCATTGGAGCCGAACTGGGAGCAGATATTGTAAAGACCAATTATACTGGAAGTATAGAAACATTCAGGGAAGTTGTGGAAGGGTGTCCAGTGCCTGTTGTTATAGCCGGAGGACCCCAGATGGACACAGAGAGGCAACTGCTTCAAATGGTATATGACTCCCTGCAGGCAGGAGGCAGTGGGGTTGCTATTGGGAGAAATGTATTCCAGTCAGAGGACCCTGTAAAACTTGTATCCCACAT
>JAHFZE010000207.1 GCA_020854785.1 Methanomethylovorans sp. | reverse complement strand
TGGCCCGGATTACGACAGAAAATGCGATTCGGCTGTTTCGCCTGAACCCGCAATTGCTTTTTGCCTGACAATTTCGTAAGATGGCGTAGATTCGAAACGGGAGCGTAGCTCAGCTGGCAGAGCGCCAGTTTTACACACTGGATGTCATCGGTTCGAGCCCGGTCGCTCCCACCACGAAGAACGAAGGTCCGCCGGCACATGCAGGCGGGCTTTTGTTTGCAGAGAAACGCCTGTATACAGGTGTTTTCAGACATAGAAACGGCGAAAATGAGTTTGCCAAAGTTCGATTGACAAACGAATAATCCTTTGCTATCTTGTGTAAGCGTCTTTCGGAGAAAGACCGGCAGACGGCGCAGTAGTTCAGTTGGTTAGAATGCCAGCCTGTCACGCTGGAGGTCGAGGGTTCGAGCCCCTTCTGCGTCGCCAAAACTGCCGGCCTATAAGGCCGGCAGTCTTATGCCCAGATAGCTCAGTCGGTAGAGCAGTGGACTGAAAATCCACGTGTCGTTGGTTCGATTCCGACTCTGGGCACCACAGAGCCCCAAAGCCTTGCCGGCAGAGGGGTTTTGTTTTGCCGTGACATGAACACGATACTACTTTGTTTCTTCTATACATCAAAGATTGATCTAACTCCACGCGCTGCTCTTCGTTAATAAACTTCTGAGATGTGGGCGTGTGAAAGAAATTTGGTGATAATGTCAATATTTTGAAATATGTTATCTTAATAAAAGAAATATTTGACTAAGAGGTGGTGCTGTGAATATTCCAGGTTATTCTCGAGGATTCAGTTTGGGTGGCGGAAATGTGGTCAGAACAGTCATGTATATATTCGCCATTTTAGTGTTAGTTGGTGGTGTCATCATTTCATTTGATGAAAGGTCAGAATTCTCAGTTGTCTTGTTTTTTCCGTTTCTGATTTACGCTGTAATCACCTTTTTAATTGGCTTTGCAATTGGCAAGATTCTCGATATCCAAGACGCAAAACTAATTCTAATGGAAATCCAAACACAGAATCTCTTTCCAACACAAGAGACAGACACCTCGCAAAGCGAGTTGATGTTGCCAAAATCCATATTACCAAAGGATGATACGGTGGAGCCGCCGTTGCCAGAACCGGAACCTTTAATAGCTCGTAAAGACGAACCATATCAGTTTAGGTAATGTTTGTAGTCATGCTTCCTGCGTTGTAATCTTGTAACGCGGTAAATGTGGGCGTGGAAGGGACTTGGTCGAAATAGCAGGTGAGTCAGCATATGGAAATTTGTGAAAATGTCCGGAACGAAACTCAGGTCTTTTTCTCAGATCTGCTGAGCCACGCTTCCAGGATCACGCCATACAGGATGCCGGCCACAAAACTCACAGGATCCTGAAACCCGGTCGAACTGTAAAAGGCAAACGAAACAAGGAGCCCCAGAACGGCGCCGCGCAGCAGCGCTTTGTTTCGGGGCTTAGCCGGCCAGGGTGCACCGACGGCCAGGCCGATGATTACGCGGTTGTACCAGAGTGAGAACACAAAAACGGGTGAAGCGGCAGAACCGGACCGGATATATGCTCCTGCCACGCAGACGAGTCCAAGAATGGCACCGCCGATGAGCGCTTCAATCATCCTTTTATTCACAAAAACTCCTTCCGGATCTGTTTAGATCCGCTTAACGATTCAGCCAAGTAATGCTCGACTGCAGCACGGTGGCAAAGGAAACCCAAAGAAGATAGGGAATGTTTACCCATGTGATCTAGGCTGTAAACGGATAGATGGCGAGCAGCGCCCAAACCAGAGTGAGCCAGATCAGGATAATGTCTGCCAGTGCGAGAATATTGTTTCTAAGGAACCACTGATTAATAGCGGTTATATTCCCGGTAATCCCCGTATCTGCTGAAATGGGCTAGCGAACACCTCAAAATCAGTCGTTTTATGTCCGTTTTCAAGCCGTTACAGGCAGTCTTTTGCCCTTTTAGGCAGACCTATCCTGTCTGAGGTATTAGTTTTCTTCCCGCGCTGACGCAGGCGTAGAGATTAGCACTGGCAAAGAGCACATGCAGGCGGTTAAGGTTTTTACGGATTCCGCGGTAGACCGTCTTGCGGAAACCGCACTGGACTTTGACAAAGCGGAAGGGATGCTCCACCTTGCTTCTGACTGAGGACTTTTGCCGTTCAATTGTCTTTTCCCAGGCTTGGCCGTCATTAGCAGCCTTTCGGTAGGTCGTACCGGGACGGCGGTTGATCCGATAGTCGATTTGTGACAGGTGAGGATCGGATCGAATCTCTTCGCGATTCTCGATCCCCAGATAGCCCGAATCTCCGTAGGCTACGTCATCATCCGGCCGGAGCAGATTCTTGGCTTCGACGATGTCATGAACATTGGCCGCTGTGGCGGTTACTCCAGTGACATAGCCAGTTCCGGCATCCACCCCCACGTGAGCCTTCATACCAAAGCGCCATTCATTACCCTTCTTAGTCTGATGCATCTCAGGATCCCTTGACTTATCCTGATTCTTGGTGGAGCTGGGAGCATTAATGATGGTTGCGTCGATGATCGTGCCACCGTGCATCAGAAGACCATTGGCATCCAAAACACGATTGATTGCGTCGAACATGGCTTGCCCAGCGTGACACGCCTCCAGCATGTGGCGAAAATGCAATAGTGTGGTCGCGTCAGGGACTTGTTCGGTCAAGAAGTTCAAGCCCATGAATTTGCGCATCGCGTAGCTGTCGTAGATGGCATCTTCCACGCCCTCGTCAGACAGGTTGAACCAACACTGCAACAGATACATCCGAAGCATCTTCTCCAAGCCCAACGGTTTCCTGCCTCGAGTACGGTCAGGGTAGTAAAAGGGGCTGATCACTGCAATCCACTCCGACCAGGGGATGATCGATTCCATCTGATCCAAGAAGATATCTTTACGGGTCTGTCGGCGACGGCCTTTGTATTCCAAATCACTGAAGCTTTGCTGCATGTTCAGAACCACCTTGTGACT
>JAHFZE010000256.1 GCA_020854785.1 Methanomethylovorans sp. | reverse complement strand
CTCTGATTTTTCTTGACTTTCCAGAATGATCACATTCCACTTGTTCACTAATTCACTGAGTTTCTTTAAGGTAACTGGTTTTGAAACATAATCATCCATTCCAGCACTAATGAAACGTTCTCTTTCACCTTCAACAGCATGTGCTGTCATTGCAATGATAGGTATTTTATGATCAAGAACTGCAGAACTTTTATCCCTTATTAGCCTTGTAGCCTCGATACCATCCATTTCAGGCATCTGCACATCCATGAACACTAGATCATAAGGGACTGTTCCAAGAGCTTTGATCGCTTCCTTCCCATTGGCAACAACATCGGCATTGAAACCTAATTTAATTAGCATTGCCCGTGCTACTTCCTGGTTGAACTTATCGTCCTCAACAAGTAAGATCCGTAGATCATTATCATTCTTTTGAGGTAAATGCGCTTGATCCGTTTTGTCTACGGGTTCTGCTTTGGACTGCTTTTTCAGTCTTGCTGTAAACCAGAACTCAGATCCTTTTTCAACTTCACTGAGCACACCTATTTCTCCTCCCATCTTTTCTGCCAGTCGCTTGGATATTGCAAGACCTAAGCCTGTACCTCCAAATCTACGAGTGTTTGAGGCATCTACTTGTGTGAACTTCTGGAATATCATCTCGATCTTATCTTCTGGAATGCCAATCCCAGTGTCTTTCACTGAAAATCGGATCAGGACATTTTCATCCTCGTTCGATTCCGCAGAGACGTGAATTGTCACCTCACCCCGGGAAGTGAACTTTATTGCGTTTCCAGCCAGATTGGTCAGAATCTGAAGTAGTCTGCCGGGGTCACCACACAGCAGCGAAGGCACATCCGGTTCAACTGTGTAGAGCAGTTCCAGTCCCTTGTTATGTGCACGCAGAGCCATAGTTTCTATAAAATCCTCAAGCAGGTCCAAAAGATCGAAGTCCAATGCATCTAACTCCAGCTTATCAGCTTCGATCTTTGAAAAATCCAGTACGTCTTCGATAATATCAAGTAATGTTTTTCCACTTTTCTGAACGATCTGTACATAATGCCGTTGTTCTTCGTTCAATTCTGTATCCAGAAGTATTTCATTAAAACCGATAACTGCATTCAGCGGGGTACGGAGCTCATGGCTCATGGTCGCAAGAAATTCGGACTTAGCCATATTGGCATATTCTGCGTCTTTTTTTGCTTTTAATAGTGCTTCTTCGGCCTGTTTACGGTCGGTAATGACTTCAGTATAAACTATGATCCCCCCAATCGAGCCATCCGCTTCGTACCAGGGACGACATTCCCAGCGTGTCCATTCCACTGTTCCATCGTCCTTAAAATAAGGGTCATCTTCAGCACTTGAGATCTCACCAGCCAGAGCCCTTTGATGAACATCTCTCCATTTTTGGGGCAGATCCGGGAACACTTCATAGTGATGCTTCCCGATGATATCCTTTTCTTTGACCTTGTAATCTTCAAGATAACGCTGGCTGACATATATGTAATTCAAGTCCTTGTCATGTACAGCAACGGCGCTTCGTGTATGTTCCACGATGTAACGTAGTAAGTTATGAGAATGAGTGAGAGCATTTTCCGATAACTTGCGTTCAGTGATATCATTTACAATCCCATACCATAAGGTATCTCCATCACCTTCACGTGCCGGTGTGAAACGGCTTTCGATCCAAACGAATCCTTTTGCAGGATGGTCATAAAGAAACTCACTTTGCCATAGGGACAGGTTTTGAGCAGATTCAATCATCTCGTCATATATTCTTTGTTGGTCTTCGGGTAATAGTCTATTCTTGATCGAAGACACATCTTTTGCTAGTTCTTCTGGAGTTAAGCCATAAACTTCTCTGATGGCACGGCTAGCATAGAGGAAATATATCAAACCATCTGCTTTCATGCCAAACATGCAAATGGCTCCAGGTACAGTATCTGCGATTTTTGTCAGCTTGTCTTTTTCTAACCTAAGTACCTCAGCCAACTGTCTGCGCTCGGTGATGTCTTGATTGACACCGTAGGTTTTGATGGTTTTACCCTTTCCATCCTTAAATATATAGAACCTCACTGCCATGTGTCCTACATCGCCATCAGCATAAAGCATTCGATGTTCCAGGTAATGGTTGAAGTTGGGATCTTCAGATTCAGAGGCCTTGAGCGTTTCCTCATAAACCAGATGACGGTCTTCCGGGTGTACAAAACGGGTGGCATATTCGTCGATCGAGATCTCATAGCCGCCCATTTCCTTCGCGTTGGTACGGAATATAGCGTAAAAACTATCAGAAAGAGTAAATATACCGCTGGCAACATCCAGTTCCCAATGGCCCATTTTTGCAATGTTCAGGGCATTGGACAACTGCTGCTGACTTTTAAGCAACTTATCCTCTTGAAGCTTGCGTTCTGTGATGTCGGTGGAAATCCCACAGAGGGCAATAGCCTGTCCTGTTTCATTGCGCACTACCTGCGTACGGCAGTCCATTATTATATCACGCCCGTCAGCAGTTTTGTTCACCACCTCTCCATGCCATTGCCCATTTAGAAGTGTTTCTCTCAGGATCTTCGGCTGGGTTGCACCTCTTTCAGGATCATCACCAAATTTCTTCGTAGATCTACCTGTAAGTTCTTCCCGTGGATAGCCCAGAACTTGTGCTTCCGCATTGTTGACATAAGTTATGGTGCCATTCAGATCGGTGACTGTTACACAATCAGTTATCTGATCAAGCACAAGGGATTGCAACTTCAATTGCTCTTTAGCCTTTTTTTCAGATGTGATATCAGTTCCTACACTAAACATCTCTATTATGTGTCCTTCTGGATCATATAAGGGACTGTTAGACCATGAGATCCAAACTCTTCTTCCGTCTTTGCACATGTTCTCGTTGATGTTATTCTCATACTCTTCAGGATGCTCAAAAATCTCGTTCATGAGAGATGAGAGGGTGCGCCCGGTAACCTCTTGTTCAGGTACGATAGTGCCTATGACGTTCCTGCCTGTGATCTCCTCTTCACTGTATCCGAAAAAGTGCTGTCCGAAATCGTTGAGGAACAGCACTTCTCCT
>JAHFZE010000051.1 GCA_020854785.1 Methanomethylovorans sp. | reverse complement strand
TGCAGATGTAATTACCGTTTCCACGGAAGCGCGAATAGTAGCTGCACTAAAGAAATTAGGTAAAGAAGCAACAAGGATCACTATTGCAACTGACTATGACCGTGAAGGAGAGCTCATCGGCGTGGAAGCCCTGCAGATCATAAGGGAGATCAATCCGGATGTACACTTTGATAGGGTACATTACAGCGCCATTACCCCAAAAGAGATCACAGACGCATTCAAGAACGTGTCAAATATCGATTTCAATCTTGCGGATGCAGGCCATTCAAGACAGGTCATCGATCTTGTGTGGGGAGCTTCCTTAACACGTTTCATATCACTTGCTGCAGGAAGGCTCGGCAAGTTATTCCTTTCAGTGGGCAGGGTCCAATCCCCCACACTAGCACTGATAGTTGACAAGGAAAAAGAAAGAGAAGCCTTTGAGATCAAGCCATACTGGGAATTGTATGCGCATCTTAAGGATCTAAAAGGTATCGATTTCACCGTACAGCATGTAAACAGGCGCTTCTGGGAAAAGCAGGAAGTTGATACAGTTGTTTCTAAGTTGGGAAAGATCGCTGTCATCACAGAGGTAGTTACATCAACTAAAAAAGATAAACCTCCTATTCCATTCAACACCACAGAGTTCATCACTGCCGCCAGTTCCCTGGGTTTTACTCCTGCCAGTGCCATGCGTATTGCAGAGGCACTGTACATACAGGGATTCATATCATACCCCAGAACGGACAACACTGTATATCCGGCCACCCTGGACCTAAGGGAAATGATACAAATATTTGCCAAAGGTGCATTCAAGGAATATGCAGAAAAACTGCTTGCAAAAGAAATACTTGAACCCACAAGAGGCAAGAAGGAAACAACTGATCATCCTCCAATATATCCTGCATCCCTTGCCAAGAAGTCTGAACTTAACGAGCAGGAATGGAAAATATATGAGATGGTGGTAAGACGTTTCTTTGCAACATTTGCTGAGCCCGCAATATGGGAAACCATCAAAGCGAAGTTTGATATCAGTTCCGAGGAGTTCAGTGCCACAGGAGCCAGGCTTGTAGAAGCCGGATGGAGATGGTACTACCCATATAACGCACCCGAGGACAGGCTCCTGCCGGCCATGAAAAAAGGAGATGAACTGGCCGTCACAGGAATAGATGTACAGGACAAGGAAACCCAGCCGCCTGGCAGATATGGCCAGGGAAGACTCATCCGCACCATGGAAGAACTGGGTCTGGGTACAAAAGCAACGCGGCACGAGATCATCAGTAAATTATATTCCAGGGCATATGTGCATGGAAATCCCTTACAGCCTACAAAAACAGCATATGCGGTAGTTGAAGCTTTGGAAAAGTATGCTCCCACCATATCAAAACCTGAGATGACCAGCAGGCTTGAAGCAGATATGGACAGGATAGCAGAAGGCCAGATCCCTGAGGAGGATGTGCTTCAGGAGTCCAGGGAAATGCTGAATTCTATGTTCAATGACCTTGAGAAAAACAAAGACAACATTACGGAATCCCTCAGGGCCGGACTCAGGGAAGATAAAGTGATAGGCACCTGCTCAAAATGCGGATCTGTCCTTATGGTAATGAGATCAAAGAAAGGATCCAGGTTCATAGGTTGTCAGGGTTATCCGGAATGTAGTTTTTCCCTGCCTCTGCCAAGGAGCGGACATGTAGTGGTCACTGACAAGCTGTGTGAGGAGCATGGACTGTACCATATCCGCGTGATCAACGAAGGGAAAAAAACCTGGAATCTGGGATGTCCTCACTGCAACTTCAATGAATGGCAACGATCCCAGCAGGAAAAAGAAGAAGACACACAGGAACAAAATGCAGTCGAAGACGCATCTTTAGAGGAGCAGGGGAAAAGAACAAAAAAGATAACTGACATAAAAGGAATAGGAAAAATCACTGCAGAAAAACTTGACAGTGTGGGTATTTCAAAGGTGGAGGATCTGGTAAGCAGGGATGCAGAAGAGCTGGCAAAGCTTACTAATATATCCATCAATAAAATAAGAGAGTGGCAGGACAACGTTGTTTGAAAGGTGTGTATCATGAAACTTCGGTTCTTGGGAGCTTGTAGGGAAGTCGGGCGATCAGCCTTGCTTCTGGACGATAAGGTCATGCTTGATTACGGGATCAAAATGGCTGAGCCTCCTGAGTATCCTGTCAACGGGGTCAGACCTCAGGTAGTGCTACTATCCCATTGTCACATTGATCACAGTGGCCTTGTACCCAATCTCATGGACCTTGAACCTGACGTATTTATGACCCCACCTACCGCTGACCTTGCAAATCTGCTTCTCAGAGACAGCCTGAAGATAGCAGAATCCACTGGTATTAATGCACCCTATGACTCAGGGGACCTCCACACATTTATGTATAGAACAAAAACAGTAGACTATCGCATTAAGTTCCAGACACATGGTTACAGTGTAGAGTTCTACGATGCCGGTCATATTCCGGGTGCAGCATGCATTCATGTAACCTCCAAGAGCGGAGAAAGCCTGCTATATACAGGCGACATCAATACTTCTGACACCCGTCTTGTATCAGGAGCAGTGGAATTACCTGAAGCTGATTACTTGGCTATAGAAAGTACTTACTTCTCAAAAGAGCACACTCCCAGAAAAGAAACTGAAGAAGCTTTTATCAGATCCCTTAAAAGCACTCTGGATGTAGGAGGTAATGTTATAATCCCTGCTTTTGCCATCGGCAGGACACAAGAAATACTGATGTTACTTGATGCCCATGGCATAAGACCATATGTGGATGGCATGGGGAAGGAGGCATACGAAATAATGATGAAACACCCGTCATATCTGCGCAATCCCACACATCTGAAAAGGGCATTTGATAATGCAATATCTGTAAAGGGTTCCAGGCGGGGTGATGTACCACTGGAGTCTTCTGTAATTGTCACTACTTCGGGTATGCTTAACGGAGGACCTGCCATGTACTATCTGAGCAAGTTGTACGATGACCCGAAATCCAAGATGATGCTCACCGGCTACCAGGTAGAGGGAACTAATGGCAGAATGGCTATGGACACCGGTATCATCGAGAACAATGGAGTATTGCAACAGTTGAGGCTTAAACTTGAACATTATGATTTCTCAGCTCATGCCGGGGACCAGGAACTTAAGGCCATGGTGAAGGATTTCTGCGACAGGGGAACAAAAGCTGTATTTACCATGCATGGAGATAATACGGAAGGCTTTGCCGCCTGGATAGAAGAGGAAATAGGCGTTAAGGCCTATGCTCCTGCTGCTGGAGAAGAGTTTAACCTTCACTGATCTGTTCTTTTTTGTTTTCTTGTGGATCTCTTAAGGCCCTCGATGGCACCGCCGTGTTCAGGGTCTATTTCAAGGACGCGTAAAAAACATTTGATAGCCTCGTCCGGTTGTCCGAGGCTGGCATAGGCCATACCTTTCTTGTACCAGATGACTGCGAATTTACTATCTATCTCCAGTTCTCTGTGCAGCTTGCCATAGCAATCTATAGCCTCTTTATGTTTGCCAACATAAGACAAAGCTATGCCTTTGTTGAACAAAGCATTCTCGTTCGAATCATCTGTTTCCAGTACTTTGTCATAGCAGAATACAGCTTCATCATACCTTCCGAGGCTAAAAAGAGCTATGCCTTTATTGCACCATACATCCACATCAAGTTTGTTATGCTCCAAAGCCCGGTCAAAACACTCAAGGGCTTTATCATGCATACCAAGATAAGAATAAGCTATCCCCTTATTACCCCATATAAGAGAGATCAGATCATGGTTACAGAGAGGTGAGTCCTCAGAGTGTGATTCCAATATCCTGTCATAACAGGCTATCTTTTCTTCTGGGTCTTCGCTAAAGTACCCCTCCTTGAACCAGTAATCATCCACGCTCTGTTCATCCATTGTCCTATCCTCTGATCATATGATTTACTACCCTGAATATATACTATCACATCTGACAGCAACATTTACATGATTTTACTATTGTTATAAATTTAGGACACGGATGGCTGCTAGAACCACCCGTTATATTAGGGGAATTATTGTATATATACATGCTCATAGAATATGAATGGTACAATATTTAGAAGGTATGAAGGTAGTTTGCAAAGAGTAAGGTAATCTTTTTGTATCCATCGGGAATTAATGACCTGTTGATATGTCCTGATCAGGGGGTTTAATATTTGAAATATCCAACTTTTGTAGGGAGAACATTACATGCCAGTTATGTCAATAATTGCTTGCAGGATACTTGAAGAAGAGATATTTCATGTAATATCATCTGAAAATGCCTTTGATCATCTGTTCGTTACAGATACAAAGGAGGTACATGGACTTGTCCGGCGCCTTCAGACAAATAGCATACCTCATACATCTGTTCCTTCTGAAAGGATACCTGATATGATCCGGCTAACAAAAGGATCATGCAAACATAACATTATCAGACGGATATGTAAGAGATATTCCACAAAAGAAGAGCTGATAGTGGTCATAAACATCCTTGAACTTGGACTGCACAGGGACCTTACATTGTTGCGCAGAGGAGTATACACAGCAGTGGAAGAAATGTCTGCTTATTCGGATGGTGTGCTGTTGTTCTATGGTCTGTGCGGTAATTCC
>JAHFZE010000055.1 GCA_020854785.1 Methanomethylovorans sp. | reverse complement strand
TTCGCCGGCACTTGAAGAGCTTGTGGAGTTCACAACAAAAATGGATCCCACACTTATAGACATCTGCACCGACCTCGGCGCTCAGACCGATGAGGCAAAGGCTATCTATATGACAAGCCGCAACCTTGCCAAACAGATAGTGGGAGACAGGACCATTGAGGACAGGATACGCCAGCGCTGCATGGTTGCAGTGGGGGATCTTTCCATGGCATATCTTATGCATTTCAACAAAGATCCTGTAAAGGCTGGCGTGGAAGCCCTGAAGAAAGGTGCCCCCATATTCGTGGACATCAACATGGTAAAATACGGCATCACTAAGATGGGACACAAGTCCGATATCGTCTGCGTGATGGACGAAGACAAGGACGCTGCCATTGCTAAGAAGTTCGGCATCACAAGGACCGCAGCCGGTTTCCTTGCATGCAGGGACAGACTGGAAGGCTCTATCGTTGCCATAGGTAACGCTCCTTCCGCTGCACTTGCAGTGTGCCGTATGGTGGAACATGGCATAAGACCGGCTCTGGTCGTAGCAACTCCAGTGGGCTTCGTGAATGCCGCAGAGTCCAAGGAAGTTGTAAGGGACACGGAGATACCTTCCATTACATGCATCGGCACCCGTGGAGGAACACCTATAGCTGTTGCCTGTGTTAACGAACTTGTGGCGATCGCCAATTCAAAGGACGAATGCGAGGAATGAACATCCCCGCATCTGTTTCATTGATCTTTTTTTAAACCTGGAAAAGCGTAGCTATTTGACTAGTGTATGCCATCCATGATCCTGCAACGACCAATAAAAATCCTGCTATTTTCTTGACAATTCGATCATAAAGGGCTATACTTCTCAATCTTGTGGAAGACACATTTGCAGAATAAGCTATTATCAGCATGGGCACTGCAAAACCGATAGAGTAGATAAACAGCAATGATGCTCCATAGACCAGATTTCCCTGCACGGCCACCAGCACAAGCACACTTCCCAGTAAAGGACCAACGCATGGGATCCAGATAATCCCTAAGGATAGACCGAGAAAAATACCTCCTAAAAAACCCTGTTTTTCAACATGGACCTTACCAGTGAATGACAATATCCTGTTGAGAAATTGAAGATCAAATAACATCACAATACCAAAAAGAACGATCGTAATGGAAGCCGCAAGATGCAAATAAGGTATGTAACCGATCAGCAAAGCCCCAAAGGCAGAAGTGATAACACCCATTGCAGTAAAGGAAAGAGCTAATCCTATTACTACTGCAAAGGGCCTGTATTTCCCTTCCTTTGTAGAAAAAGCCAATATTGCCGGTAGCAATGGAAGAGTACAGGGCGAGAGTACACTAACTATGCCAGCTAGTAACACAGCCAGTGGGTCAATATCTGTAAAGACCATATCTTCTTTTGCCTGTTCCTTTTACTTATTATTCCTTAATTCAATAGCAATATCCAAAGTTTTGGTAAGGGTTCCTTTGTCAGTTACCCCGATAAACCTGGCAATCTCCCTGTCCCTGGTAATATTACCATCAGATGTCATATAGAGATAGCCTTCCGGATCATTGTTCAGTATAACGAACATGTCAGGAACAGAATAGACATTGAAAACTATAGCTACCTGAGTATTCTTCCGCGTATCAATATACATTACCTTTGCCTTTCCCATATAGTCCCGTGAAACTTCTTCAATTGTGGGCTTCATGACCCTGCATGCAGGACACGAGGAAAAACCCATAGACACAAGTACCGGCCCTGAAACAAGAGCCTGGTCTATTTGCTGCAGGTCCTGAACATTTATCACGGTACTGTTCTCTGAAGAAGTATCTGCATCAAGACAACCGGAAATGCCTATCAATAAGACTACAATACAAAGGAAAAAATGTTTCTTCATAAATTCACCTGGGAACTGCTGATCAGTATACTGTCTTGCCTGAATATAGGTTTTGTGCAGTTGATGCATCGCAGCACAAAACCATCTTACGTCCATTATTGGAAGTTGAGGACCTTCCATTTCAAAAGAATACCTTGCTCCATCTTTTCTGCTGAGATAAGTTCGAGAGACAGAGTACTGGTATCCTCAAATCCATCACCATCCACCAGAGTGGGCGCTGTTTGACCTCCGATTATAACATTGCCCACAAAAGTGTAGATCTCATCCACAAGCCCGCTTGAGAGCATAGCCCAGTTGAGTGTTGCTCCGCCCTCAACCATTAAACTCTTTATCCCCAGCCGATGCAACTGTTCCATAGCATTCGGAAGGTCGACAGTTGTATCTCCACTGACGATGATCCTGGCTTGCTTGCTCAATGCCTCTACATTATCAGAAGGAGCAGAAGAGCTAACTACAACAACTCTCTCGCCTTCACCCTTTTTGAAAATATCAGCTTCCAGAGAAATTCTTGCCTTACTGTCTATTACAACGCGCATTGGATTTTCATTAAATCCCTTGGCCTTACGTTCAGCTTTCCTTTGTGCAGACTTTACTGTAAGGCTTGGATCATCGGCAAGTACTGTACCTATTCCAACCATAACAGCATCGGATGTAGCCCTTAATTCGTCCATGCGATCAAAATCAATAGATCCTGAAATCCTCACCTGCTTTCGCTGCCGGGTTGAGATCTTACCATCGGCAGACATGGCAGAATTGATAAATATGAACGGTCTGTCCATTGTGAGCCACCATTAATGCAATGACCGGATGCCAAAAGCATCCGGCAAAATGATCAAAGATCTACAATTGACTTCAACAGGTCACGGTCCCTTAATAGCCCAAGGAACTTCTGGTTTGCATTGACTATTGGAACCTGATCTATACGATTACGTTTCATCTTAAGCGCACATTCACTTACACCAGATATATATGAGGCTTTTACAAGGTTAGTGACCATGATATCCTTGGCGAGCACGTTTGGAACCTTGATCCTTGAAACGCTGTAATAGATGCTCATAGTATCGCGCATGGATTCCCAGGTCCAGTGATCATCATCCGCACCATTCGACATGTTGGACATCTCTACCGAGTCTTCGATTATACTGGCGCTGATAACGTCCCGGTCCGAGATGATACCCACAAGCTCGAGTTCTGAGCTCAGGACGGGAACTGCTTTCACATCCGCAAGTTCCATGATCCTTGCGACAACGTTAAGAGGAGTTTCACTCCATACAGGCACTGATTTATTGCTGCTGTACTGACCTACATGATCAGTGAGATTAAGTTCTGCAAGTGCGCCCACAATATCAGCGACAGTAAGTAAGCCTTGCAGTTTCCCATCTTCGACTACAGGAAGCCTGCGAATATTATGCTGCAGTATCAGCCTGGCAGCATCTGTGATATCCTTATCCGCACTTATACTGACCGGGTCCCTTGTCATGAGTAAAGCAAGTTGTTCTTCTTCGGGGTTCTGTAAAAGATTTGACCTGCTGACAATACCAACAAGCTTGCCATCTTTTAATACAGGCACCCCTGAAACTTTCTTTGCTTTCAGGATCTCAAGAACTTCATCCCTTGACCCTGGAAGTGTTGCGCAGGCAACATCTTTTACCATTATGTCTGAAACTTTAATGTTTTTAGGCATGTGGATCCTCTTCCGTGATCACTCCTTCTTGGAGGAGACACCCTTTACTACCAGAACAGGAACTGTAGAGTTTCTGGTAACTTTCTCTGCAACACTTCCCAAAAGGAACCTGTCAAGACCACCCTTTCCAAGAGTACCCATAACTATAACATCTATTCCATTTTTCTGTGCAAATTCGATTATCTCGTTACTTGGATGACCTTCCAGTACAACTGTTTCTGCATCCACACCCACTTGTTTTGCCAGTTGCTCAACATTTTGTACAGCTTTGTTTGCTTCTGTTTCCAGAAGTTCATACATCATTTCCCACCCTGCATCCATAGGTATGGAGGCAAAGGCAGCTGTGTCTACCACGTAGCCGACAAATATTTTCCCCCCGGCTATTTTTGCCAGTTCTATCCCATACTCTACAGCTCTTCTGTTCTGTTCAGAGCCATCCGTCGCAATGAATATTTTCTTAAACTCGACTGTCATATCCAATCTCCACAACATATTAATTGATAATTGTAAGGATATCATCAGGTCTTGCCCTGCGAACAATACCTCTTACAGGATCGGTGATACCTGCAAGGTTGTCAGAGTTTCCATTCAGGAGCATGAGCTTTGGACTCAGACCTTTTTCAATATATCCAGATTCATTGACATTCAATATTGATGCACCGTTAAGTGTACACATCTTAAATACTTGTCTATCATCTACCCCAAATATTTTCACAAGAATCTCCATTTCAGAGAACATATTGGGGGAATCAAGCATCACATTGTCAGTGCCTACAGCTACATTGATACCAAGATCAAGCATTTGCTCCACAGGTGACATACCCACACCTGTAATGAAATTTGATCTTGGACACACAACTATTGGTTTTTGCTGATCCGCAACTTGCCGGAGATCAGATATTTCTGCATGTGTCATATGTATTAGAACATCAGGGTCCAGTGAAAGAGCTGATCCTATATCGCTATTGTTCTTCTCTCCGGCATGGATGAAAAACGGCTTCCTCCATGAAGCTGCAACTTCCCTTAAAGTTTCCAATACGTTCCTGTCCAGATCTCTGGCTCCACTTATACCTAATCCATGAGATTCCTGCAACAAGAGCTCAGCTTCATATTCAATGTCTGACGTATTACCCTCTGTCCGACTTATTCGTCCAAGGATCATGCTCTTTATATCTTTACCCTCAAGTGCCTCCTTTAACGCAAGTGTTCCAGGTACCCCACCTTCTCTGAAATCTGCAAAAACAGATGTCCCTGTAATTATCATATCAGAAATGGTCCTTTTCATTGCTTCAATAAGTCCAGAATTTGGAGTGGACATTAATATTCGATGTTTAAGACCATTTGGGGGCTTGACAAGAGAATCCAGATCACGCTCTATACGATTACCCACTGTCTTTCCTAGTACAGGATCTTTAAGTACAGAATCACCGACATGAGTGTGTGAATTGACCAGGCAAGGGGAAATAATTACCTCGCTACTGGTGTTCTCCTCTCCTATATCAGTTATGACACCGTCTCTTAGACAAATATATCCTGTGATGATTTCCGGTTCCGGCCCCAGGATGATATTCCCATAGATTACCTGTTCGCTGGACATTTGAAACTCGTTGCTGTGCACTTATTATTAATATATCCGCAAAAACTGTCTTATTAAGCGGGTAAATGTGTATGATCATTAATAAGATTATGTGTATTGCAATCCACTTGCAACATCAAACAATGGGGTTATCGTGGAACAATGCGCAATGTTGATATAGATGCATAATAAACCATTGACTGCGCATTTATAGGTCCTTGCACAAGAATATGGCAAAGCCTTTCAGTGAGTGTACAGTCAACCATAATGCGCTACATGAGATAATGCAAAATGTGCCTGTCACGAGGGAAACTGGGAGGGACTGCGGACATTCCAGAGGATGAGCTCCCGGAGTTAGTGCGTCAGGCCACAGCATTATCGACATCAAGCTTGTATTCTCGTCACACCTATATACGATCTGGATATCTCTACGTTCATGCCTTTCAAAGATGCATTAAGAGAGGTCAGTGATGGAATAGTGATAGACCTTGAAGTAACCCCGGGTTCTAAACATGCATGTGTCCCAAGTGGATATAACCCCTGGAGAAAACGCATTGAAGTCAAGCTTTCCCAGACTGCACAGAAAGGAAAGGCTAATGAACAACTTATAGAACAGCTGGCAGCTTTATTCGGCGTGGCCGGGTCTTCGGTCAGTATCATCAGCGGGGCTAAGAACAGCCAGAAATCCATCCTTGTAAAAAAAGTAGATATAGAACTTGCAGTAACTGTTCTTGGCAAGAATATAAATGACTGAGCTGCTTTTGCGAATACTTTCACCTAGCTTGGAACCGGTTAATATATGCTCCTGCCATACTACCTATGAGGTGAAAAGCATGAATATACTATTCGAAGGTTTGCTTGCACGCGCAAGGTACTATGAGCAGTTCGAACAATTCCACAGGTCCGTACAACTTGTGGATTATCGAGAAGCTGAGACATGCCAAACAACAGAGGCATGAAAATACTTATCTGGACGGGAACTAGTATTATAGAAAACGATATATCCCATATGTCTAAGAACTTTAAAACCTACAGGATCTCAGGTCAAGACACAATCCTCAAGGCACCAATGTTCGTATATAGGAAACGTCTTGAGCTTATGGAAGAGTTGCTTGAAGAACTCCTCTGTTTTTCTACTGAAGGGAACATAATCCTGGTAGAGGGAAAAAGAGACCGAAAATCACTTAAACAGCTTGGCATAACGGGAAAAATAGAACTTGTTACCCACCGCCCCCTGACAGACATCTGTGAAAGGGTTGCTGCGACGGGAAAAGATGTGGTAATATTGACAGACTGGGACCGGAGAGGAAACATTCTTGAAAAGAAGATAGCTGAGCATTTGCAACATCACGGAGTTAAAATAAAGCGCCAGTTAAGGGAACGCATCCTATTCCTCGTAAAGAAGGATATAAAGGATGTGGAAAGCCTATATACCCATATTCAAAGATTAAGGCAAATAGCTGATCCTAATCACAACTACAACAACACCGATGATAACGTTTTCATTTAGCCATAAGCCGATTGGGTACTGTCCTGAGAAGCGAACTTGCGTTCGAATTCAGGATATAGCTCGGCCTTATCAACTAGTTCTTCGTAGACTTTATGCCGCGGACTCACAATTACAATGTGTGCAGGCGGGTGGATCTTACGAAGCTTACTGATAGCTGCTCCCGCATTATTATCAAGTTCCACCAGTGCTGCAGAGTTACATTTGGATTTAAGTGGTACTCCTACTACACTCACGAGCACATTATCTGCATACTGAGG
>JAHFZE010000236.1 GCA_020854785.1 Methanomethylovorans sp. | reverse complement strand
CCTTAATGCTGTTTTCCAATTTAAACTTAACTGTTATTCGTTTTGCTGATGGGCCCGCTGAGAGTCGAACTCAGGACCTCCGCCATGTCAAGGCGACGTCATAACCAACTAGACCACGAGCCCTTATCGGCACCACCCATACATTGTCATAGCAGATAAACCTTTTGTTCCATAAAAACGAAAAAGGCTCTCTACCTATTCAAAGTTAGAGAGATATATATAGTTCACTGGTTTTATTTTCTTTAAGTAGTAAAATTTACAGCTCATCAGAAAAAGACATTGTTCTAAAAATTTATTTTTGAAACGATTATGTCTATTTCATCATAGCAGACAGTTCAGACTACGGGCATGGCAGCATGCTCACTTAACAGATGTAACCACATCCGGCTGCACATCGATGTATATGGTACATTCATGAAAGGTTCTACAGTACCGGGACAAAAATAAGATATAAAGTAGTTTTCTGCATAGTCTGAAACCCAGAATATGAACAAATGATCAATAAAAGATATTCGATGTTTGTTTTGCATTGGATATCTGCTTACTTGCACCGCTTGGATAGACCATGGTGAGCATATCAACTCTTGAACCTAAAGCTCTGGAGTTATGCAGATAATAGCCATCACTTAACTGTGAAACATTGCCTAGCCTCAGAGTGGCATAGTCTTTACCAACCTGGGATACGGTCACCTCGTCGAATTCAAAGAACATCTTCCTTATATCACCTTCAAGATTATGGCTTCCCATCAGTAACGTGTAAGCCTGTACAAAAGTATCGAGCTTAAAGGAAAGAGTAACTGTGGCATCAGTTCCACTGAATCTCATAGTCATTTGCTTGTAATGTATATATGGAGAATCGTCGGTTACAGCGGTTACCGGCAATGAACTGAATACCATTACAAACATGAAAGCAATAAGTATATGAATAATGGATTTCATTTTCTAAACACTTTCTGCATATCAGCCTTAATATTCATATAGTTTTGCAATATAAAGAGATATATTCATTTTATATGTGCATCTATGTATGCAGAATCAATGAAAAACAAAAAATAGTCAGGTTGACAACAGAAATCATAACTGTGAGCAAATCATGGATACAGAAATGACTACTATTGATCAAAACGAACTTTATGATCTAGATTTCAACACTACGGACTCTATAGATGTCCCAAAGCTGTTGATAGACCAGATCATCGGACAGGAACATGCTGTGACAGTGGTCAAAAAGGCGGCAAGCCAGCGCCGACATGTAATGATGATAGGAACTCCAGGTACCGGTAAATCTTTGCTGGCGAAGGCTATGGCAGAACTTTTACCTAAAGAAGAACTGCAGGATATCCTTGCTTACCCTAACCCTGAGGATCAGAACAATCCTAAGATCAGGACCATACCAGCCGGTAAGGGCAGAGAGATAGTCATGGCCCATAAACTGGAAGCCCAGAAAAAGGTCCAATCCAGGAACATGCTGATGATGATACTGGTCTTTGGTATAATCATATATTCTTTCTATGTGGATCAACTGTTATGGGGAATAATAGCAGCTATTATGATACTCCTGCTTACACGCCAGTTGCTTCCAAAAGAAGAGATGATGATCCCTAAACTCATTGTCAATAATTACAACAAAGAACATGCTCCTTACATCGATGCAACTGGCACGCATGCAGGAGCGCTCCTCGGTGATGTGCGCCACGACCCTTTCCAGTCAGGAGGACTAGAAACTCCTGCACATGACAGAGTTGAGAGTGGAGACATACACAAATCGCACAAGGGTGTCCTGTTCATCGATGAGATCAATACTCTTAGCCTTGAATCACAACAAAGCATGCTGACAGCTCTCCAGGAAAAAGAATATGCCATCACAGGACAATCAGAACGCAGTTCTGGTGCCCTTGTAAAGACAGAGCCTGTTCCATGTGATTTTATCATGGTGGCTGCAGGAAATCTCGATGCAGTGGAAAAAATGCATCCTGCCCTCAGATCAAGGATCAAAGGGTATGGCTATGAGATATTCATGCGGGATTCCATGGAAGATACTCTCGAGAACCGCAGGAACCTTGTACGTTTCGTAGCCCAGGAGGTAATGCGTGATGGACACATACCTCCCTTTGACCGGTTTGCGGTCAATGAGGTTATCAGGGAAGCCAGGCGCAGAGCTGGAAGAAAAGGACACCTGACCCTCAAGCTAAGGGACCTGGGAGGTCTTGTAAGAGTAGCCGGAGATATTGCTCATGCTGAGAACGCACCTGTGACCACTGATAAACATGTGCTTGCTGCAAAGAAGATGGCACGCTCCATTGAACAGCAACTGGCAGATAGTTATCTTGAAAGGCGTAAGGATTATCAGCTGTTCCAGAAGAGTGGCTCGGCTGTAGGCAGGGTCAACGGTCTTGCCGTAATGGGAGGAGACTCTGGAATCGTATTGCCCATCATGGCCGAAGTGACGCCAGCTCAATCAAGTTCAGAAGGACGTGTGGTTGCTACCGGTATGCTTAAGGATATCGCGAAAGAAGCTGTCCAAAATGTATCTGCTGTGATAAAGAACATCACCGGAAAGGATACCTCGAACCATGATATCCACATCCAGTTCATAGGGACCTATGAAGGTGTGGAAGGGGACAGTGCATCCATATCCATAGCTACTGCTGTGATCTCCGCCTTGGAGAACATACCCGTGGATCAATCTGTAGCAATGACTGGTTCTCTCTCTGTGAGAGGGGATGTGTTGCCCATCGGTGGTGCCACCTACAAGATAGAGGCTGCAGCCTTAGCGGGCATAAAGAAAGTAATAATCCCTAAATCCAATGAGGATGACGTGCTTATAGAAGAAGCCTATAAGGGCAAGATCGAAATAGTGCCGGTAACGAACATTATAGAAGTTATGGAGCACAGCCTTGTGGGAGTAGATAAAAAGAGAATAGTAGAGAAGCTTTCGAAACTAACCAACCTTAAGCTCAACCTCGATATTCCTGAAGTGGTTCCCACATGAGAGGATATTGGTTTTAATATGACCCACATGAAAAATGTTGACTTTTACGACGTAAGAGTGGTGGATGCCACTACTACGTCCATAATAATTGATAATGGAAATGTTGAAGAGATCTCTGTGAACTATACACGGGGCGGAGGTATACGTGCTTTGTGTGGAGGTTCATGGGGCTTTACTTCAGCTGATGGCTATTTCAACGAGAAGAAAGCACTAAATGCCGCCTCTGAGCTTGCCATCAGCATGGATTCCCGCAATCCCAAAGAAAAAGTGTCCCTCAAGCCGGTAGGAAAACCAACTTTGAAAGACCTTCCCCGCATAAAGATAGATCCACGGGACATATCCATTGAAGAAAAAGTG
>JAHFZE010000114.1 GCA_020854785.1 Methanomethylovorans sp. | reverse complement strand
CATGCCCATCCAGGAGGAACTAAAGAGGGGGCAATGGCCTTAGTTCAGGCATGTGATGCCTATCTCAACAAGATGGATATTACCGAGTATGCCCGGGACCACAGGGAACTGGTGCAGGCGATCGACTATTTCACAAAAGCACAGAAAGACGCTATGTAATATTATCGCTGCAATAGAAAATTCATTTTGGCGGACGACATGTAAGTTCGCCATGTTTCCTAAGAGGGATCATCTCCAGCCAAACAATGGCTAAAGCATTTTTTATTTTATATTATAGATTACAATGTTAAATACTAATTAATAATTAGAATATTGTTTGTTAGCATGGACCCTGAAAATAAAATGATAATCTTAAGTGCATTCAAGATCACATTTCCTGTACTTCTTGGTTATATTCCTCTGGGAATTGCTTTTGGTCTCTTGCTTTCAGGAGCAGGTTATCACTGGTCATATGCCCTTTTGATGAGTATTTTTATCTATGCGGGATCAGTGCAGTTCATATCAGTGGCACTGCTGGTGGCCGGTGCAGGGCTTACAGAATTCCTTATCATTACGCTTCTTATTAATCTCAGACATTCATTTTATGGCCTTTCCATGATTGCAAGGTTTTCTGACGCAGGGAAATTCAAACCGTATCTTATATTTGCACTTACTGATGAAACATATGCCCTCCTAATTACCACTGAACTCCCGGAAAATGTTCCTAAAAGCAAGTTTTATTTTTCCATAGCTGTAATGAACCACTTTTACTGGGTTGCTGGATCAATTCTTGGAGCAGTGCTGGGATCAGTAATTGATCTTGATCTGAAGGGTATGGCTTTTGTACTTACTGCATTGTTCGTGGTATTGACAATTGAACAGTACTACCATTCAAATACGCGTGTTCCCTTTATTGCTGCAATTGGGGCTGGTGGTATCTCTCTTGCTCTGTTCAGCCCTGAAAACATACTTTTGTTCTCAATTCTTATCGGAACGCTTTTTCTGGCAGTATATGAGAAAATAGCAAGGTCCAAAAATATCTCCATGTCAACTACAGATCAGAAGGAGTGGCCATGACCAATGAAGTACTGTATCTGCTTACTGTCATAACAGTTGTGGCCATTGCAACGTTTATCACAAGGGTATTGCCCTTTGTCCTTTTTAATTCAAAGGAGCCTCCAGTATCAATGTCCAAGATAGAAAAGGACCTACCCCCAATGATCCTTTTAATCCTTGTTTTTTATTGCCTGAAAGATGTACAATGGTCCCAGCCTCCTTATGGAAGTCCTGAGGTCGTCACAATAGCAGTGGTCACTATTCTTCATGTATTGAAAAGAAATACATTGCTCAGTATTTTCATCGGTACCGGCCTTTATATGTTGTTAGTTCAGCATGATGTTTTTTTGCTGTTCTTTTCATGATCGGCCGAATTACAAACTAAGGTGTACAGTCAAGTTTTAAATACGCTAAAAAAATATATTTTTAATTTGTATTATTTAAATTAGATAATATATTTATATTATCTATGCCTTACAGAATAAGATGCATTAAAAATTGGACCGTGGAACAGTTCATAATTTGTTCGTTTCAAGAAGAACAAAAATCTTATCTAATATAACACAATAAGGTTATAATCACTAGAAGTTCCTGACAGGTATTCAGATGGCATTAAACAGGTTAGTCCTTTCAGCTTGCGCATTAGTGATGTTAGCTTTGCTTTTAACTCCGTGCGCTTATGGTATTGCTTATGAGGCCAGGTCGTTCAATGAACAAGGTCTCGAGATGAGTCGCAACGGTTCATATACAGAGGCTTTGGAGCTATTTGATCTGGCCCTGGAACTCGATCCCCAGTCAATAGAGATCCTTGAGAATAAGGCTGAAACACAATACCTAATGGGTGACCCTCAGTCAGCCCTAAGTTCATATGAAGCTATTTTAAATAGATCCAATTCCAGTGAGTACCTGTACAAAAAAGGTATTATGCTGGAGGCTTTAGGCAGATATCAGGAATCCCTTGACATATATGAAGAATCTCTTAAAAAGTTCGATGTGCAGTATTCAGTCCAATCTACGGACCAATCTAACATTTCTTCGTCCAATGGCTCATCTTTAAAAAACGCCAATATCACAGTTTTTGATATTGAATATATTCAGCTGGTCTATCATAAAGGCAAATCTCTTGATGGTCTGGGAAGGCATGAAGAGGCTATGGCCTGTTATGACCACATACTGGACATTTTCTCGAAATATGCGAATTCCATGTACGAAACCGGTTATTCTTATTTGCAGGTGGGAAGATATAATGATTCAATTGCATCCTTTGACACTGCCCTGACCATGGTGCCAGATGACCCTAATATCTGGTTTGCAAGGGCAAATGCTTACGAAGCTGTTGGTGAATATGGGAAGGCCATTACAGATTATGAGAATATTTTGAAGCTTGAGCCTCTCAATGCTGAGGCCTTGTCCGGGAAAGCAAGATCTGCAAGTACTCTTGGTGACCATGCTTCATCTATTGAGGCTTATAATCTAATTCTTTCTCAGGATCCTTTTAATATAAATGCCTGGTTCCTGCAGGCACAGAGTTATGATAGTCTGGGGCAATACATTGATGCCATCAACTGCTACGATCAATTGCTTGCCCTTGACCCCCAAAATGCCACTGCGTGGAATAAGAAAGGAAGAGATCTGGATGCTCTGGGCCGTTATTCTGAGGCTATAGAGTGTTACGATCGCGCATTACAGTTAAATCCGGATGGTCTAAGCGGCGTATATATAGCAGATGTGTCATCATATCTTTTTATAGATGAAGTCAATTCAATGGAATGTTATACCGTATCTCCCCAGTTCAAAACAGATTCGGCGCATATCTGGTACAATAAAGGTACAGCATTTTATAAGCTGGGCAAGTATGAGGATGCAATAACCTCCTATGACCGGGTAACAGAGCTGGAACCCAACTTCGCTATAGTATGGTACGATCGTGCAAAAGCTTTTGATATGCTTCAAAAATATGAAGAAGCAGTTGATAGTTACAGTAAAGCCCTTAGCGTAGACTCCTGTGCAAGAGTATGGTTCGAGAGGGGTATGGACCTTGACAGGCTTGGGCGCCCTGTAGATGCCATAAAAAGTTATGATAAGGCCATAAAAGAGGATCCTGGTTTTTCAGCTGCTCTCTATGCAAAGGCTTCTAACCTGGAAACCATGGAACGATACACAGAAGCTCTTACCACTTACAACAAATTGCTGGAACTACACCCAGGATCTGCAGATATATGGTACCGTAAAGGTATGGTCCTCGACAAACTTGGAAAATATGAAGAGGCCATTTTAGCGTATGAGCAGACACTCGTATTAAACCCAGGATATCAGGAAGCCAATTTCCGTATAATGATAGATACGAATCTTATAAATGCAGACGATGCTGCTGAATCCATGAGAAGGATGCAGACCGATAAAGCTACGATGTTCCAGATCTTCAAGGGCATAGTTCCTACTCCTCTAACTAGTAGTGAAACTTCTGGACCTGTAATAAGATCTATCAGCAATTATGATGGTCCGCAACTGGAAGCTTTCACTGTGGACTGTGTTGATGTATGGGCTGCTAAAGGTATTTCTTATCAGAAGATCGCTAATTATGATGATGCTCTGGTTTGCTTCGACAAAGCCCTCATGCTTGATCCGATGTCTGTAAAAGTTTTATGCGACAAAGGTTCGGCCTTGATGGAAGTTGGGATGGACCTGTGGGCGATCGAATGCTATGAAAGTGCTATCGCATTTGATCCAGGATACTCTCCTGCATGGTATTCTCTTGGAGTTGTTTCCTTCAGTACTGGTGATTCAGGCAGAGCACTGATGTGCTTTGATAATGTGCTTGCTCTTGAACCTCAAAACACTCCTGCCATGCTGCAGAAAGGGCGTGTGCTTTATAGTACAGGTTCTTATGACCAGGCTCTTCAATATGCAAATACTGTTATATCCATTGACCCGGAGAACTCTCAGGCCCTATCTGATCGTGGTGATGCCTACTATGCACTTGAAAAATATCAGAATGCAGCATCTTCTTATGATGAAGCTCTTGAGTTAGATCCCGATAATGTCAATATACTTTACAAGCAGAGTGCTGCTTACGAGAAACTTGGACAATTTGACAGGGCGATTGGTAGTTATGATAAGATAATCGCAGAACAGCCTGAAAATACGGATGCCATATATCATAAAGGATTAGCACTGGACAGGATGGGCAGATACGATGATGCGGTAGCTTGCTATGACCAATTGCTCCAGCTGGACCCTTCGGATACGCTCGTACTGGGAACAAAAGCCTTTTCCTTCTATCTTAGAGGAGACTATCAGCAAGCTCTGGCAGGATTTGATCAGGTGCTTGCGATAGACCCAACATCCGTATCCGCTTTGTACCATAAAGGCACTATTTCGTATCTTGTCAGCAGCTACAAGGGTTCAATTTACTATTATAACAAAACCCTTGAACTGGATCCCACATGTGTCACTGCCTGGTATAACACGGGTTTCATATACAATGTGATAGGTCAGGTAGAAACAGCTATATCCTGCTATGACAAAGCCCTTGCCATCGATCCTGGGTGCACATCCGCTCTTTACAACAAGCGTTTTGCTCTGTATAGGGTAGGTAGATCGAACGAGGCCGACATATGTAAACAGACACTGGAATCTATTGATCCGGGTTTTGAATCATCACTAAGGGACCGTGGAACACAATTTTTCATTCCATCGATGTACAGTGAATCTCTGGACTACGAACTTCCGGCAAGATGGTACCCCGAATTGAATGCCACTGTGCAGCAACAAAATGAAAGCATTGGATCTGAGCCTCAACAGGCCCAGGCTCCTTCTTTCAGTCCAGGTAATTAATGATATCTGTGGATATTATCCTTTACTTTTTTCTTTTAAGGTAGTTCTTTATTGTGTAATGATGTCCACTCAAAGCATATTTATTGCTTAAGACTTACTATACTTCAGAAATACTTTGAAAACAACTTCAGGAGAATCTATAGATGGCAATTCACCCCATTGAGTATCGTTATGGTACAGAAGAGATGAAGTTTGTCTGGAGCGAAGCTAACCGCCTTAAGAAACTGATGATGGTGGAAGCTGCACTAGCTAAGGCTGAAGCGGATATCGGGCTGATCCCTAAGACAGCTGCAGAGCTCATCTCAAAAAGTACAGATCTTGTGGAACTGGACCGTGTGAAAGAGATCGAGGATGAGATCCACCATGATATGATGGCTGTAGTGATCGGCATTTCTGAAAAATGCACTGAAGATGCCGGAAAATGGGTCCATTTCGGTGCCACTTCCAATGACATTCTAGATACAGCCACGGGTCTTCAGCTTAAGGAAGCTGTGCAGATCCTGGAAGATAAAATGCACAGGCTGCTGGATGTGTTGCTCTTACAAGCCGAAGATCACAAGCATACCGTATGTGCAGCAAGGACACACGGACAGATAGGTGTTCCGACCACATATGGCCTTAGATTTGCTATCTGGGCTTCAGAAGTTGCACGCCATATCGAGCGTCTGGAGCAGCTCAAACCCCGCCTGCTGGTAGGGCAGATGACGGGTGCAGTAGGCACTCAGGCTGCTTTCGGTAAGGACGGTATCGAGATACAGAAGCGTGTGATGCAATATCTGGAGATCGGTTCCGTGGATGTGTCCAACCAGATAGTTCAGCGTGACAGACATGCCGAATTTGTCATGTGGATGGCCAATACTGTGACCACCCTTGATAAGGTAGGTGTGGAGATCCGTTCTCTTCAGAGGACAGAGATCGCGGAGGTTGAAGAGAGCTTCAGGAAGAAGCAGGTAGGGTCTTCCACAATGCCTCACAAACGCAATCCCATTAAGTCCGAACAGATATGTGGTCTTGCAAGGATCGTGCGTGCCATGGTGGAGCCTGAGTTGTTGAACAACACCCTGTGGGACGAACGTGATCTTACCAATTCCTCATGTGAGAGGATCGTGTTCCCTGAAGCATGTGTGCTCACAGATCACATTATCAAACTGGGCATAGGTGTTATCGAGGATCTCAGGTTCTATCCGCAGAACATCCGTCGTAATCTCGACTTGCTAAGGGGAATGAACATGGGAGAGGCTGTAATGATTGAGCTTGCAAAAAGGGGTGTAGGTAGGCAGGAAGCTCACGAGATAGTACGTTCAAGTGCCATGGAGGCTCATGAGACCGGTAAGCACTTCAAGGCAGTCTTGCTGTCAAAACCAGATGTTGCTAATTATCTCACTGAAGAGGATATTAGCAATCTTGTAGATCCGGATAAATATATAGGAACTGCAGTTGAACAAGTTGAAGCTGTTGTTGAGAAGCTGAAGAGAAGATGATCTCTTCTCCAAAGCAATAATTTTTTTATTTTATATCTAAAGGATTATATTTGGTAGTGAACTCACTACCCTTGTATTTTTCATAACTTCTTAAAATTGAAGTTGTGATGTAGTGAAGAGTGAAACATAAATAAGGTTGGAGTTCATAAAAATGGTTACTGCTTACGGTAAATGCCTATGAATCAAAATATATCCGATCCAGCAAAAGTGGGAACGTACATTCAGCAGTTGCGTGAATTGTTGCCAAACTACAAAAAAATATCCTATCAAATACTTAGGGTTTTTTGGATCCTATGTTCATGGTGAACAAAGTACTGGAAGTGATCTGGATATTTTTGTGGAGTTCAGTGAACCCATAGGTCTGCTGGGCTATGCAAGACTTGAAAATGAGTTATCTGAATATCTCGGTGTGAAGATCGATCTTGTGTCGAAAAATGCTCTGAAACCCCGGATAGGTAAGCATATTTTTGCAGAGGTGGTACAGATATGAGCTCGAGGGAAGCTGGAGATCACATCGACGATATTCTCTGTGCTATGCTGGATGTTCAGGAATTCACAGCCGGATACTCATATGATGATTTCATCGAAGATAGAAAAACCCAGTATGCTGTCATAAGAGCTATAGAGATCATTGGTGAAGCATCCAAAAACGTACCATCGTCTTTCAAGGAAGCACACCGGGGAATATCATGGAGGGAAATGGCGGCCATGAGGGACAGGTTGATCCATAGCTATTTCGGTGTAGACTTGATAATTATCTGGGATACCGTATGTGAGGATCTCCCTCCTTTTGTCCCGAAAATAAAAGCCTTGCTTGGTGAGATCGATTAATATCTAAACCTGAAGACACTTTCTGCATCATTGGACTAATTTCTTTTTATTCAGAATGCGTCTGAGGAACTCTGCAGTATAGGATATTTCATTTTTGGCCACTTCCTCGGGTGTACCCTGGACTATGATCTTTCCGCCTTTTTCCCCGCCTTCAGGTCCAAGGTCGATGATCCAGTCAGCGGTCTTAATGACATCCAGGTTATGTTCGATGACTATTACCGTGTTCCCGCTGTCAACCAGTTGCTGCAGAACTTCCAGCAGCTTTTTCACGTCATGGAAATGCAATCCTGTTGTGGGTTCGTCCAGAATATACACTGTTTTACCTGTTGAACGCCTGCTAAGTTCTGTGGCAAGTTTGACACGCTGCGCTTCGCCACCTGATAATGTTGTGGAAGACTGACCCACTTTTATGTATCCCAGACCCACATCATACAGGGTCTGAAGCTTGCGCTGGATGGCCGGAACGTTCTCAAAGAACTCCAATGCCTCCTCTACTGTCATAGCCAGCACATCTGCTATGTTACGATCCTTATATGTGACCTCGAGGGTTTCGCGGTTATAGCGCTTGCCATGGCAGACTTCACAGGGCACGTATACATCTGGAAGGAAATTCATCTCTATGGTGATGGTACCATCTCCGGAACATGCTTCACATCTGCCTCCCCGTATGTTGAAACTGAACCTTCCTGCCTGGTATCCTCTTGCTTTTGCAAGTTTTGTCTGTGAGAACAGTTCCCTTATGGGTGTGAAAAGGTTCGTATAGGTGGCAGGGTTGGATCGCGGGGTTCTGCCAATAGGGGATTGATCGATCGTGATCACTTTATCTACCTGTTCCAGTCCGCTGATCGATCCATACTTGCCAGGCCTTTCCCTGGCCCTGTTTAGTTCCTTTGCCAGCACTTTGTTAAGCGTTTCATTTATAAGCGTACTTTTTCCGGAACCTGATACTCCTGTAACACATACCATTGTCCCAAGAGGGAATTCTACATCCAGTTCCTTAAGATTGTTCTCACTGGCACCGTAGAGGGTGAGTTTACCAGTGGGTTCCCGTCTTTTTTCCGGGACCTTTATGCTAAGTTCTCTGCTCATGTATTTTCCAGTGAGCGAGTCCTTATTTTCCATTATTTGTTGGGGTGTGCCTTCTGCAACTATATCTCCTCCGTGGATCCCGGCTCCGGGCCCCATGTCCACAACATGGTCAGCGCTTTCTATAGTTTCCTCATCATGCTCCACCACCAGGACTGTGTTACCTATGTCGCGTAGATGTTTCAGTGTATTAATAAGCCTCAGATTATCTCTTTGATGTAGGCCTATGCTGGGCTCGTCCAGAATGTATAGCACTCCCATGAGGCTGGAACCTATCTGTGTGGCTAGGCGAATACGCTGGGCCTCACCTCCTGATAGTGTGGCTGCTGACCTGCTCAGTGTGAGGTAGTCCAGGCCCACATCCATGAGGAACCCAAGTCTTGCTTTTATCTCCTTCAATATCAGGCGGGCAATTGTGTATTCTCTGTCATTGAGCTTAGTTTCCACATTCTGGAAGAAATACAGAGTGTCCTCCACGGACATGTCTGTGATGTCGATAATATTCTTTCCGTCAATAGTGACTGCAAGACTTGCAGGTTTGAGTCTTTTCCCATTGCACACAAGGCATGGCTTGGTACTGATGTACCTCGTCATCTTTTCTTTTGTGTTCTCAGATTCTGTGTTCTCATAGGTCTTCGATATATTGGCAATAACTCCCCTGAATTTCCCAGTGTGCTGCCATATACCTCCTGTGCGGCCTACATGCATATAGGGTATATGCTCGTTAGTACCGTACATTATCACATGTTTTGCCTTTTCAGACAATTGTTCATAGGGTATATCCATGGAAAATCCCATGTGCTTTGCCAGGGATTCCAGAGACTGCATATAATATCCATCAGCTGTGCTCCAGGGTTCCACTGCGCCTTCGCGCAGGCTCAGGGACTTGTCCGGTACTATAAGATCAGGGTCGAACTCCATGGAAGTTCCAAGACCATGACATTCCGGGCAGGCTCCCTGGGGACTGTTGAATGAGAATGCTGAAGGTTCCAGATCCTCAAAACCAGTGCCACATTCCGGACAGGCCATT
>JAHFZE010000238.1 GCA_020854785.1 Methanomethylovorans sp. | reverse complement strand
TATAGTCTTTTTCACACTTTCCAGCATTTCAGAAGTTGTCTTGATGGAGAGTTCGACCTCTCCCTCTTCTTCAACTTTCCCTTTCCATTTATAGACAGAAGTTACAGGATGCATGTTGACACATGCAACAAACTCTTTTTCAACGAGGGCATTAGCGATACTTTTAGCGTCATTCATGTTCGCTGTGGTAGTATGTACAACAATTATCATCTTATATCACATCTTGAAGCATTCGTGTAACCCAAGAGAATCGATCAATTCAGGGATCCCGGTGCCTTCCTTTGCATTAATTTCAAGTATGATAGCCTTTGGATCTAGTTCTTCGAACATAGTCTTTAACCGCGAAGTATGCTCTTTATCTGCCATACCCACTTTGTTCAGACAGATGATATCGGCCTCTTCGACCTGTATCCGTGCATATCTCAACAACATTGATACCTCCGATGGGAAATCTTTAGCATCGACCATAGTGACCATGGGAGCTATTTGCATGCTTTCCATCACCATTCTCTGCAGATCGGCCTTTATCCTGACAGGCTGTACGGTTTCTTCTGCCTCGATGAACACCATATCCGGCCTGAACTCTTCCTGCAAGGCCTGTATGTTGTTGATGATGTCCGCATCAAGGGAACATGGAATACACACACTTTCAATGTCTTTCTTTTTAATTCCCATTTCATTCAGGGAACCTTCATTATAATCCACATCACCGGTTTCCTGTACAATGACACCAATCCTTTGTCCGGCATCGCTGAATATCTTCGCCAGCTTCAGGATAGTTGTCGTCTTGCCGCTGCCAGCAAGTCCTCCAACAATTATCACTTTCACAATTCAACCCCTATATAGAAGATACGTTTCCTATCTGTTCCCTGGTTATTAATTTCTTGCTGTGAACTTAATGTTGGTTTGCCCAAAGGAATTGTTTTTAAAGGGATGATGAACATATTGTTCTATGGATGATATTGGCTTCTGAAAATCCCAAAAGAAGCGGGAAGGAGCTTTTTCCGTTGTATACTGTTACATTCATCGGGACCCTGGGGTTTGGGATAATCCTTACTTTTCTTGTATTCTTGGTTACAGATTACGGGGGAAATGCGCTGATCTATGGCCTGCTGGGCTCCACCTACCCTGCATTTCAACTGATAGGAGCTCCACTCTTGGGAAGATGGTCTGATCTTTATGGGAGAAGAAAGATACTTCTTTTAAGCCAGATAGGCACCCTCGTTGCATGGGTCATTTTCCTGATTGCACTATTCCTTCCAGTGATCACGGTCAAAAAAGTGGAATCTGATATCCTGGGAATGTTTTCTATCACGCTGCCTTTACTGGCACTTTTCTTTGCCCGGGCACTTGATGGTATCACAGGAGGAAATGTTTCAGTTGCTAACGCATACCTTGCAGACCTGACAAGCGAAGAGGAGAGAAACAAAAATTACGGTAGGATGTCGGTGGCCTCTAACCTTGGATACGTTTGCGGTCCTGCCCTTGCAGGGGTTCTGGGGGCAACTATCTACGGAGAACTGATCCCTGTTTCTGCAGCCCTGTTAATTTCAGTTGCTGGAACTATAATAATCATCTTTTTCCTTCCTGAATCACATAAATGCACCATTAAGGAATATCCGAAGACCAAAAGCATCAACAAGCTACTAGGACAGGAACAAAAGGAATGTTATCAGCCGGAAGGCGGGAAAAGAATAACATTCAGTGAAATTTTCAAGCTTGAATACATCCCATTTATGATGGTCCTTTATTTCCTCATCTTTCTGGGCTTCAATATATACTATACAGCCTTTCCCGTATTCGCTGCCACTGCTCTGGAATGGAGCCCTGCCGAGTTAGGCATTTATTTTTCTGTGCTCAGTGCTATGATGGCATTTGTCCAGGGACCAATCCTTGGCAAACTCGCCACCCGCTATGCTGAATCAGTTCTGATCGTGGCTGGAGGGTTCATCCTGGGACTCCAGTTCATCCTGATAGTTCCCGGAAATATATTCCTTTTGTATCTGGCAGCTGTCTTTTTCGCACTTGGTAACGGGATTATGTGGCCCTGTGTCCTGTCCATGCTCTCCAAGTTTGCAGGAAAGACCTACCAGGGATCTGTACAAGGGTTTGCAATGAGTGCTAGTAGCTTGGCAAGCATAATCGGACTTCTTGCAGGAGGAGTGTTGTACACCCAACTGAAAGCAATGTCATTTCTGGTTGCGGCTGTTATCATATACATCGTCGTATTCCTTTCCCTCAGGCTCATAAAAATTGAAAAAAGCAGACAGAAACAAGATTCCAGCTGAAAAGTCGCGCTGTGCAGCATTAGCGATGTAGCATTACACGAAAGAACTTGTTATCCAATGTTCTTCTGCATCCAGACAACATCGAAGAATGTGCTCTTTTTTCTGGCGACTTCCCGGAATCTGCCACATTCAATAAAACCATGTTTTTGATGGAAACGGATACTGCCTTCGTTAAGCGAGGAAATGCTTGCGAGAATATTGGAGATCCCACGTTTTTTTCCTTCGGCTATAAGGTATTCCAGCATCTGTGTA
>JAHFZE010000033.1 GCA_020854785.1 Methanomethylovorans sp. | reverse complement strand
TGTACTGCCCTGTGCAGCTGCGTTCTTATCATACCAGCTTCCTCCCGCTGTACTCCATGGGAAACCTGCTGCCCGGCTATTCCAGGTAACTGACTTGGGGTCCCACTGAACTGCAGGTCTGTAGATCTCCACTACTGTGTCAGAAGTGCGTGTGGTACCTGCAGGATAATACCAGTACAGTGAAAGAGTTGCCTTAGATATTGTATCTGTCGTCTTGTATCCACTAAGATCGAACATCATCACATCCCTGTAACTGCTTGTTCCAAGTCCTCCTACATCAATAAAATTGGAACTTGGAAGGACTGTTGTTGGAGAAGGCTCACGCAATCTGTTGTCATAAGTTGCGGAATATGACACAGAGCCTGAAGTTGGAGTATCTGGACCTGTGGGCATTGTTGTGCCGCTGACAACTACAGTTACTGTGTCCGTGGCTGTCTGGCCGACCGTGTCAGTGACAGTGAGGGTCACAGTGTAAGTTCCTGCTGTTATATATGTATGAACTGGAGAAACTTCACCTGATCCAACTGTGCCATCACCAAAGTCCCATGAATAGGAAGCTATACCGTTGTCATCTGTGGAAGCACTGCCATCAAAAATGACCTCAGAATCCACAGTTACGGTCTGATCGGCACCGGCATTGGCAACTGGTACAGAATCTTGCACGTTATCTGTAGGCTGGCTTGAACCTGATGTTAAGGTCACAATTAACATAGGCCTCTGGGCAGAGTTAGACCAATCGGAACTGTAGAAAGCAATGTAATTATTCCCCTCTGTCCTGGCTTTGATGAAGAAGCCTGTGTCCTCATAATTACCGCTCACATATTCCTGTACCAGCTGAGTTACATCGAATTCATAATACCTGTTATCAGGTACTGTCTTGGCAGGGAATGTAAGGGATGCATACGGTGTACTGCCCTGTGCAGCTGCGTTCTTATCATACCAGCTTCCTCCCGCTGTACTCCATGGGAAACCTGCTGCCCGGCTATTCCAGGTAACTGACTTGGGATCCCACTGAGATGCAGGTCTGTAGATCTCCACTACTGTATCAGAAATGCGTGTGGTACCTGCAGGATAATACCAATACAGTGAAAGAGTTGCCTTAGATATTGTATCTGTCGTCTTGTATCCACTAAGATCGAACATCATCACATCTCTGTAGCTGCCTGTTCCAAGTCCTCCTACATCAATAAAATTGGAACTTGGAAGGACTGTTGTTGGAGAAGACCCACGCAGTCTGTTGTCATAAGCAGTGGAATGTTCGACTATTGTCAGGTCAGGGGCAGGAACTGTATCATTGTCTTCATTTACTTCTGTTCCTTCGGGATCACCGTTATCAAGCCCCAGATCTCCTGTAATTGTAAATTTGTCACTATAAGCTGTAAACGTATAAGGTGTGACTAAATCGTAATTCCCACTATTGAGTACTTGTGTAAAGCCTGTCATTCTGGAAGTATCTCCCAGACCTTCTTTTTTCAGAACAGATGTGTACTCATTTATAAAGTTTTTACAAAATTGAATTTCGTCGGATGCTGTGCTCTTTTTTACAAGTGATCGCATCCCATATGGACCTAAACGTACAGAAGCATCATATAAAAGGGCTTGGGTAAGTGCATGCTTATAGCCTAATTTTTTAAATTGTTCCTGAGCAGGATCCCAGTATAATTGATCTAGTTGATAGAGCTGAGCAGTCTTGAAAAGAGGGTCGTCGCAATTTTGTACATCCTTAATGAATCCATCGAGCCCGACAGTTGAAGGGTTGCCGTCTCCACCTGCGGCTGTGTGTGGTCCAGCGTCGATCATGTCAAGAGCAGGAATATACTTAGCAAGCGGGTTATCCGGATCCAGAGATGTATAATATTTTATTAATATATTTCCGTCATAAGTCCCCGTACAGAACCCTATACATCCAAACGTGATCCCTCGCCCATCTCCTATGTTCTCGGCATAGTTCCAGGCAGGATCGGTTTGAGAATTCTCCAGGGTGGTGGTCATTTGGATGGCGGCTTCTTTGGTCGAAGCAGTTGCAAGGTTTGTTAACAAAACCAGCAATAATATAAAAAAGATGGACATTTTAAACATCAGTCTATTCCCCAAATGTAAGGTTTCTAAAAAAACATAAATTTTATGATATATAAATATTTGTAAAAAATCAATTTAATTTATAATAATTGATAAATCTAGTCAAATATTAAATATACATACGAGCAATTATTTTAATATAATATTAATTAATTAAGTAATTAATTAATGACTACATTATAAATATAAGAATAATCATATATATAGTATAGAAATGACCATATACAACGATCTAGAAGTGGGAACCACATAAAGAGAATGGAAATGCACATCTCAACTAAACTGGGGACTTCACAAAATACTTAATTAATTATAGATTATAATTTTTTGTAAGAAAGGTGACACAATGAGAAAAACGGCACTAAGTCTGATAATAGTGGTTTTAACAATATCTTTCATTGCCTGTTCTGGTTGTGTAGAACTTACTAAGCAGCTGCTTGAAAAAAACAGCACCTATGAAGATGA
>JAHFZE010000164.1 GCA_020854785.1 Methanomethylovorans sp. | reverse complement strand
TCAATTATGCTGACAATATCCTCAGTCCTAAAAGTATTCTGACCAATATCTCTTGTACCGTCCCTTGTAACCTTGTCTGAAGTTTGTATTTGTTTTTCGGTATCAGCAACTAATGCTTCTTTTTGGCTCCCCTTATGCATAGGATTATCACATTCTTTTTTCTCTGTCTGGGCAGGTCCAGTTACAGCTTTTTCCTGTACCAATGCTGCATTTACTTGTTGGCCAGCTGCTGATCGTACAACTTGCTCGAAGCCAGTTGTATTTGGCTCTGTTTTTGAAGCTGCATGGGAAGCAGAAAGAGGGAGAGTGTGAGAAAAAACCTGCGGATTCAGAGACTCAGGTTCTTGCAGCTTTAGTTCGCAGGACTCGTATGATATTTCCGCAAAACTCGTGGAGGCTAGTTCGTTCAGTTTATTTTGCCATTCCTGTTCAGGATATAGGTCTTTGTTCGAAAGATGTGATAGCTGTCCCTGTTGAAGGATAACGGCATCATTAAGAGAAGTACTGACTTCTTTGTTGATATCAGCACTATCCATAGTGCTCTCAATGGTCTCTTTCTCTGGTGAGGCAATGATCTGCTCAACTACAGCTTTAAGAGGAACTGGGTCTTTTACCATACTTCCTGAGCTATCATCAAAACGCAAGGCTATCAATTTGTTAAGCTTTGACATGGCGTCCTTTGCATCAGGCTCGTTTTTCGTGCCATAAGTTCCATCTTCCTGAATAATCATGCCTCCATGTAGCAACATTTATTGAACAGGAACCCACACCGTGTCTAAGGTTCCGGTGTACTTGGTACCCAGGTACTCAAATACAATAGTAGGTTCTTCTACCCCAAGCCACCCTTGCATTTTGGGCACAAAGGTCCAGGTTTGTTTTGCTGCCTGGCCTGCGGGTATGGTGTCAAAGAAAAGATAGAGGTCTTTAATGTCCACAGTGTTTGGGAATCTCGCCTTTACAGCAAAGTTCTCGTACGGCTGCTGAGAGAAATTCTTGACCCAAACATCAATAGTTGCCTTCTTACCTGCCATAACCTGTTGTGAAGGAACGATCCTGATGAACTGAGCAAGGGATCCCTTTGGCATGGGAGTGGCATTACTGCCATCTACTGTTCTGCTGTTTTTCTTTTGCTTTTGTTTTTCTTTCCTGTTGAGATAGATGCCTGAACCAAAAAGCAGTACAGCAAATACAGTTATAGGCACAGAGTTCTCTGTGATGGGGTCTATGGGAGTCTCCTGAACCTTTATTTCCACAAGATCATCTTCAGATAGCTCAAGGGGAGCAGAAAAAGTGACCCTGGTTATGATCCAGCCAAGCTCTGTATATTGGAGCTTGAAATAAACAGGGAGCAGGGTTTGTTCCAGCTCATTCCCATTATCGTCAAGCCTTGCCACTGTACACTCTGCCGTAACGACAGCAACCAGCTCCGTATGCTCTTCTGAAGTGATCACTACATCCTTCAAACTGCCTGGAGAGAATTTCTTGTTCTTGAAGAGCATCTCTATGCTGGCAGGGACCAGAAAATCCTTGCCTTCGTACATACTGAAAGCAAGATCATTATTACCGGCATTCACAGCTTCCAGAAACTCAATGACTGTAGTGTTCACTGTTTCTGATGTGTCATGGCTTGAACAGCCACTTCCGTAGATAGAAAGAACAAAAATGACCAATATGAGGAATAAGTTTGAAGATCTCATTTTGACTCATATTATAATAGTACAAATATATTATTTAATGCTTTCTTCTCATGTAAAGGACAAGAATGATCAAAATCAATTCTATGCCTAAAAGAAGAGGCAGAACATATCCATGCTCATACAGATGAGGAACATGGAACTCTATGGTCGTAGCATATTCAAATGTGGACTTGTTATCTGCCATGAAGTTGCGTATACCACTCTTACCTTCCAGTATAACAGGATCCGTATTCAATGTGGTCATATTGTCAAGACCATCACTGGAAACAAGAACTGCATCTTTAGGAAGCTGTACACGCATCCTTTCTATCAGAGGATGTCCAATGATCCATAAAGAATGGTCACCTGCTCCGAGCTCAGGAGTCAGACCATAATTGATGATCGTACTTACATAAAGAGGATCCTGGGTGATATTTCCTGTGGCGTTGTAAAGGTCCATGGAGATGGAATCCATATACAAGGTCACATTACCATTATTCACGATTATATACTCCATGAACTGTGGAGTTCTTGATGCAAGATATGATTCTTTAAAAGACAACACTTCCGGTCCCGTTACCTGAGAATCATTATCAACATCCAGAGATGCTCTGAACTCACTTGCATCAGTTAAATTGTATGTTTCTAATATAGTTAAGCTGAGACCGTTCTTTTCCAATAGTACATCATTCTCATAGACTGCTTCTGCCATGGTCTGTGAAACCAGAAGGAACAATACAATTAAGAAAATTAGCCTTTTAAGGATACGAGCACCTCCGAATAAAAAGGTAATATCACTTTATGGATATAATTGTATGGTTTCTTTGGTACCATAGGAAGAAGGCGTAACGAACTCTGCACTGGTTATTGTTCCAGCTTCCGGAGTAAAGACCAGGTTCACAGTCGTTCTTGGTCCAATGTCCAGCGTTGAATCTTTCTGGGAACCACCCGTATTTATGGGACCAATTGTCGTATACCCAAGGTCTCCACCGGAAACTGTTGACACATAGATCGTCACAAGATCACCAGTATTTATTATTGGGGAGCCTTGAGAGAAAGAAACGTCCTCATCCCGTATCTTGGACGCTGTAAAAAAGTGCTGAGCATTATCGCCCGGTGATGACTGGGTGCCAACAAGCAGTTTTTCAAGGTTGGTTTCTGCGCTGGCGCTGCTGGAAAAATTGCTCATTGCAGTTCCATATAACTTTTCGTTGTTACCATAAATAAGATCATTATAATTGGTGCCGTCTGAGATGGAAATAACCAGCTGGTTCAGGTCGACTGGAGAACTGCCCACATTGAGCCCAACCTTCAGTTTAAGAAGAGAAATATTCTGAGCCATGGAGGTTGAACTGTTCTTGGCTCTTATACCTTCTATACTTTTGATGACCAGATTGGATGAGACTTCCTGAGTAGCCTGCTTTCCGGTAGCATGTGCCATTTGCTGTAACACACCGGAAGTTTGTATGAGCACAGAGGCAGCAACTGCAGCTATCAGTACCATGGCTATGAAAATTATAAGAGTACCAATGCCGATCTGGGCACTGGTATCAGCTCTTAAAGAGGATCTTTCTCTGGCCATTATATTGCCTCTTTTTGCTCAAATCCCCATTATGGGTACAGCTGTACTGTTTCCTTCACACCGTATGAAGATGGGGTCACGAAGTCAGCGTTCGTGGATACACCGGATTCCGGAGTAAGGATGATGTTAACCACGGTCCTTGGCAC
>JAHFZE010000183.1 GCA_020854785.1 Methanomethylovorans sp. | reverse complement strand
GGTATCGGTATACTTGGAAGCGAATCCGGTGAAAAAAGAGCCGTTGACTATCTTAATGAATTTGTAAAGGAAAAACTCCCAGAGGCTTCCATTATAGAAATTGATTATGGCGGCGTACCTGTGAGCGGAACTGTTGAAAGGACCATCGCAAATGGGCTCATGCTGGTAGGTGATGCAGCAAGGCAATCCGATCCAGTCACTGGAGGAGGTATCATAAATGCCATGGATGCAGGCGAGATAGCAGGTGAAGTAGCTTATAATGCGATACTTGCGGGTGATGTTTCCACAAAAGTTCTCCAGGAATATGAAGATCGATGGAGAGCAACTATTGGCAAGGCAATAGATAATGGTCTGATCGTCAAGGACACTTTTGTGAGATTTACGGATGAAGATCTGAATTCTCTGGCACATTCCTTAAAGGGTGTGAACTTCAGTAGAATGAGCCTTACTGACTTGCTATATGCACTATTCAAAGCCAATAAAAAACTTTTATGGGATCTCAGAGTATTGTTCAAGAATGTCGTAAAGAATGAACTGGATATGTAAATAATCAACAGGATCATAACTGAAAAAATACCGGTACTTAGTAAATGAGTACTGGATTTGTCTACTTTTTCCAGAACTCTGGCACGAACATTACGATCACTGTAAATACTTCAAGCCTGCCTATCCACATATTTGCTATTAGCACCACTTTAACCAGCTCAGGCATAGCATTAAAACTCGCCATCGGTCCAACAAGACCGAATCCTGGACCAATGTTGCCCAGGGTGGTGATAGATGCGGTGATGGAAGTCAGGATGTCCACACCCATCAGGGAAATGAGGAAAATACTGGTCATAAAAATGAGGAAATAGATCACCACAAAGGATACTGTTTCCTGCATGACGTTTTCCGGAACTGTCTTCCTATTGAACTTAATAGGTTTCACTGCTTTGGGATGAATGGACCGGAAGAGTTCCCATCTGGCATACTTCAGTAACAAGAGAATCCTTATTGCTTTGGGGCCACCTGCAGTTGATCCGGCACATCCTCCAATGAACATTACGAGTAGCAACACTATCCTTGAAGAGTCTGGCCACACATTGAAATCCGTACTTGCGAAACCAGTGGTCGTAAGGAGGGATACCACCTGGAATACTGAATAACGCAGACAGGTAAGTGGATCGGCTCCTGTACCATATCTTAATGCAAGGATGAGTATGGCACTTGCCACCACAACGACAGCGGTATAGAACTTGAATTCTTCATCCTTCAATATAATTTTATGGTCTGTATAAAGTGTTCTGTACAATAAGGCAAAGTTTGCCCCTGCTATAAACATAAAAAGTGTGATAATAGCCTCAATTAAAGGGCTGTCAAAAGCTGCAATACCCAGAACATACGGAGAAAAACCGCCCGTGGCCATAGTTGTGAAGGTATGTGTGACCGCATCATAGGTTGACATGCCAGCCAGGTGCAAAGCAGCTATCTGCAGGGCTGACAGCACCACATAGACCATCCAGAGTATCTTAGCTGTATCCCTGATCCTGGGTTTAATCTTGTCTTCTGTAGGGCCTGGAGCTTCAGCACGGAAGAGTTGTCTGCCTGCAACAGATAATTTTGGAAGGATAGCAATGAACAGCACGATAATACCCATCCCACCTATCCACTGTATCATGCTGCGCCAGAAAAGAATGCTTCGCGAATGATTTTCTATGTCATCAAGTATACTTGCGCCGGTAGTTGTAAAGCCCGACATGGTTTCAAAAAAAGCGTTAAGCGGAGATATACCCTCAACAATGAATGGAATGGCGCCAAAGAACATGGCCGCTAGCCAGCTAAGGGCTACGATAGCAAAAGCTTCTCTGAGCTTCCAGTCATCATCTGACTTATAACGTAACCAGAGATATATGCCCGTGACCTCTGCTAAACAAATACCGACAAGAAAAGGAAAAGGAGATTCATGATAATAAAAAGCCAAGAGCAGAGGGACTACCATCATAAGTCCCAGGAAACGCAGAAGAGTTCCCAATACGCTCAATATGACCTTCAGGTTCATGGACCACCTTCATTACTTGAAAAGTTTTTCCACGGCTTCCAGAGAAGAGGGAAGAGCGAAAACCACTACCCGATCATTTTCCTCAATAACCTGGCTTCCGCGGGGGACTATGGTTCTCCCATTGTGAACGATCATACTTACAATGGCACCCTCAGGGAACTTCACTTCACGCAAGGGTTTGCCAACAATTTTCGATTTGCTTGAAGCAGTGTATTCAATGATCTCAGCTTTTTGTCCTTCGATAGTAGTGATGGCCTCGATTCCTTTTCCCATAGTGAGTTTAAGAACTTCATTGACAGTTGCTCCCCTGGGACTTACTGCACTGTCCACCCCGACCATTTCAAACAAAGAAATGTAATCAGATCTATCCGACCTGGCAATAACTTTCTTAACACCCAGTTTTTTGGCTATCAGAGAACACAAAAGGTTCTTTTCATCACTATCTGTGACAGAAACTACCACATCCATCTCATTGATACCTTCATCCTTTAGCAGGTTGATATCCGTTCCGTCACCATTCAATACAAGAACCCCGGATAGTTCGTCTGCTATCTCTTCACAGCGAGTTATACGTGATTCTATGATCTTAATATCTGCCTCACTTTTACCGATGAGCTTCGCAAGATAAAAACCAACTATGCCTCCGCCTATGATCATGACCTTACTACGCCTGCCAACTACCTCTCCTAGAAGCCCCCGTATATCCTTCATTGCCGAAGGTTGACCGATCACCACTATATGATCGTTCTCCTGTATGGAATCCTCACCATGGGGAATGATCACATCGTCTTTACGAAAAATAGCACTTATGATACAGCAATCAGCAAGATGAAGGTCTTTCATCATCTTATTGGCAAAATAGCTTCCTTTGGAAACAACCAACTCCATCATTTCCACTTTGCCCTCTGCGAATGATTCAGCATCAATGGCAGATGGTATGGCAAGTATCTGTGCAACTTCAGAGGCCATGGCAAGTTCAGGACATATCATTACATCTATACCGATACTGGCGCGTTTAGCTATTGGTTTATCAATATAATCAGGATTGCTAACCCTGGCCATTGTCTTAAGTTTACTTTTATCTCCTGCAATAAGCTTGGAAGCCATACATGCTACAATGTTGACCTCATCAGAACCAGTGACAGCCATCAGAATGTCAGTCCCCTTGATCACCTGGGACAATATCGATACATTCGCGCCATTCCCCCGAATGACCTGGACATCCAATTCATCAGCCCGCTTACAGGCCTCTTCATCCTGTTCTATGACTATTACATCATTGTTAGCATACAGTGATTTTGCTATGTGATAGCCTACTTCCCCTGCACCTATTATAATGGCTTTCATGAAACACCTTCAGATTTATATTGCACGATGCATATAAAAAACGTGCATCTGGAGGATAGCCTGTTATGGTGACATTGGTTTTAAATTTTACTGAAAGAACAAGATAAAAATAAAATATTCATGAGTTCAAACAAGACACATAACTATGGATTGAAAGCATCTTTCACTTTCTCAAATATACCCGAGTGCTTATTCTTTCCACCACTCTTCTTATCCATCTCGTCGAACTTCCGAAGCAATTCTTTCTGTTCAGAATTAAGGTTCTTGGGTACCTGCACAATAACCTTGACAAGCTGGTCCCCTTCGCCAGTTCCATGTAAATGCGGCATACCTTTGCCTTTGAGCCTCAGAACAGAATGTGTCTGTGTCCCGGGCTTAATGGTCATTTTCACATTTCCATAGAGCGTTGGGACAGGCACCTCATCACCCAAAGCTGCCTGTACAAATGAGATTGGTAACTCGTAGAGGATATCATCTCCCAAACGCTCAAAGGTCTTATGAGGTTGCACATGCACCATAACATAAAGGTCTCCTGATGGTGCTCCCGGACTTCCTGCTTCACCTTCTCCCCTGATCTTCAGGCGCAGCCCGTTATCAGCTCCCTTTGGTAACTTCACAGAGAGCTTCTTTACTTTCTTGACCTTACCCGTGCCTTTGCAGGCAGGACATGGATCCTCTATTATCTGGCCATTACCATGACATTTATTACAGATAGTTGTACTCATGAAACGCCCAAAGGGAGTATTACGTGCACTGGTGATCTGTCCGGAGCCACGGCATGTGGGACATGTTACAGGATCAGTGCCTGCCTTTGCACCGGTCCCCCCGCAAGTCTCACAGTTCTCGGCTCTTGGAACATTGATCGTAGTTTCCACACCTTTGGCTGCTTCCTCTAGGGAAATGGATAGATCATAACGCAGGTCAGACCCTCTCATAGGAGCGTTGCGCCTGCCTCTTCCGCCTCCGAAGATATCGCCTGAGAATCCTCCAAAGCCACCTCCGAAGATGCTGGAAAGTATATCACCCAGATCCTCGAAACCTCTGAAATCAGCACCACGGAAAATATCTTCCTGAGAATAGCGTCCATCTATACCAGCGTGACCAAATTTATCATACTGAGCTCGTTTTTCTTCATCCGAGAGCACAGCATAAGCTTCCGAGATCTCCTTGAATTTCTCCTCTGCATCCGGAGACTTGTTCTTGTCCGGATGATATTGCATTGCAAGCTTTCTATATGCCTTTTTTATCTCGGCTTCACTGGACTCCTTGGAAACTCCAAGGATCTCATAATAATCACGTGTAGTGGACATGAGAGACCCTGTATGTCAATATAAAATAAATAAGGTACGTTCAGATCGAACGTACCTGTGGTCCTGAAACTATTCAATTCTTGCCATCATCAACTATTTCATAGTCTGCATCTACCACTTCATCGCCGGAATCCGGCTTTGGAGCCGCATTCGCAGAAGCCTCAGCCCCGGAAGCCGCTTCTTGTTGTGCTTTTTGATACATCGCAGCTGATATATCATATATGGCAGTTTGAAGAGCCTCTGTCTTGGATTTGATAGCTTCAACATCATCTTTCTGAAGAGCGTCCTTAAGATCAGAAATGGCACTTTCCACTTTTGATCTCTGATCTGCAGTGACAGAATCCCCTGCTTCCTTGAGGGTCTTTTCGGCTGCATTCACCAGAGACTCCCCAGTGTTCTTTACCTCTACCTGCTCCTTACGCTTACGGTCCTCCTCAGCATGAAGTTCCGCATCCTTTACCATCTTATTGATCTCGTCATCGGACAGGCCGCCTGGTTTCTGGATAGATATGGACTGTTCTTTGCCCGTACCCAGGTCCTTTGCCTTGACATGAAGTATACCATTTGCATCTATGTCAAAGGTAACCTCGATCTGAGGGATTCCTCTTGGAGCTGGTGGAATGCCATCCAGGATGAACCTTCCCAGTGTCTTATTTGCAGAAGCTATACCTCTCTCACCCTGCAACACATGAATCTCCACAGATGGCTGACTGTCGGCAGCAGTGGAGAATATCTGGCTTTTTCTCACAGGTATGGTCGTGTTACGTTCTATGAGCGGAGTTGCCACGCCACCCAGGGTTTCGATACCAAGGGTAAGAGGTGTGACATCCAGCAGTAGCACATCATGCACTTCACCTGTAAGCACACCTGCCTGTACTGCAGCTCCTACTGCTACAGCTTCGTCAGGATTGATATTCTTGTATGGGTCCTTGCCAATGATCTTTTTCACGGCTTCGTATACCGCAGGCATTCTGGTAGAACCGCCTATCAGCAAGACCTTCTCGATGTCCTGTGGCTTGAGCTTCGCATCCTCAAGAGCCCTTCTCACTGAGACCAGGGTCCTGTCCAGCAGGTCAGAGGTCATTTTTTCGAACTGGGCCCTTGTGATATCAATATCTATATGCTTTGGCTGGCCGTTAGCATCTGCCGTTACGAAAGGCAGATTGACATTAGTGGATGCGACACTGGAAAGTTCGATCTTTGCCTTTTCTGCTGCATCCTTCAAACGCTGCATAGCTGACTTGTCCTTGCTAAGATCAAGTCCTTCAGCCTTTTTGAACTCATCTACAAGGTGGTCCATGATCCTCTGGTCAAAGTCGTCTCCTCCAAGCTTAGTATCTCCACTTGTGGAAAGAACCTCGAACACACCTTCTCCCAGCTCCAGGATAGATACGTCAAAGGTACCTCCGCCCAGATCATATACAAGGATCTTGTGTTCTCCTTCTGCCTTGTCCAGACCGTATGCAAGTGATGCTGCAGTAGGTTCATTGATGATCCTCATTACTTCCAGACCTGCAATGGCACCTGCATCCTTGGTAGCCTGCCTCTGAGCGTCATTGAAATAAGCGGGAACTGTAATTACAGCCTGCGTGATGGTCTCTCCCAGATATGCCTCAGCATCTTCCTTCATTTTACGCAGGATCATTCCAGATATTTCCTGCGGTGTATAGTCCTTGCCATTGAGGGTCACCTTATATCCGGCTTCTCCCATGTGCCTTTTAATGGAGTATACAGTGTTATCTGCATTTGTGATCATCTGCCTCTTGGCAACCTGACCGACAAGTTTCTCACCCTTCTTGGAAAAACCCACTACAGAGGGTGTTGTTCTGCCTCCTTCTGCATTAGGGATGACAGTTGGCTCTCCACCTTCGATCACAGCCATGCAGGAATTTGTGGTTCCAAGGTCAATACCCAATATCTTTGCCATATTATTACCTCTCAG
>JAHFZE010000244.1 GCA_020854785.1 Methanomethylovorans sp. | reverse complement strand
TTATTGCCAGCATCAATTGCTATAAAGCCGATAACTGGATTGACTTTGCCCGTCAGATTGAACTTGCCGGAGCCGACGCTCTGGAGCTAAACGTTTTTTACCTGGAAACATCCCTCACCCACGATTATTATAAGATGCAGACGACGTATGTCAACATTATACGTAAGGTAAAGGAGACAGTTCGTATTCCGATCATTATCAAAATAGGAAAGAACTTTGCCAACATACCTGCACTTGTAAACACCTTGAAGGTTAATGGTGCTGATGCTGTGGTGTTGTTTAACCGCTACTACCAGCCGGATATAGACATCAATACGATGCAGATTGTTTCGGGCAATGTATTCAGTAACCATTCGGACCTGAGTGATACCTTGCGGTGGACTGGTATCGTAAGCGGACAAATCCCGGGAATTAATATTGCCGCCTCAACCGGTGTGCACGATTGGGAAGATGTGATTAAGTGCTTGCTTGCAGGAGCATCCACTGTACAGCTAACCAGTGCTTTGTATACACACGGATCCGAAATTATCTCGCAGATCCTTACCTGCATTGAGGAATGGATGCATCAGTCGCGCATTAAAACCATCGAAGAATTCCGTGGTAAATTAAATTATAAAAATATTAGTGATTCGTCTCGCTACGAACGTGCTCAGTTTATGAAGTACTTTTCAAACCGCGATTAATACGGGTTAATCCATAAAAAGAGGGTGTGTCAAAACAAAGTAATTGGCACATCCTCTTTCTTTTTTGTTTCGTTTTTCAAAAAAGCTTCAAGCCGCCCATTTTGGATTGATTTTTCTTTCGATTCGATTTTGATCGCTTATCACCTCATAAAACGCTGTTTTCAGAGTAATTTTCCTGTTATAAAAGCCCTTTGATATCCCTTTAGCTGCTTTTGCACACATCTTTTTTATGTTGAAGGCTATGGCAAAGAAGGCAAAGTCCATGGTGACTTTGTCGAGTCCGAAGTGACGGAATCGACGGTATGCCATATTGTATTTCATTTGTCCGAAAACGGCTTCTGGTTCTATAGGTCGTTTGGATCGGTGTTCAAGTCCCTCATCCGAGATCAGCTTCTCACGGGCTTTGCGTTTATATTCCACGAGTCTGCGGTTAACTTCGATGGAGCGATTCCCCTTGGCTTTGAAGCATCCGGTCCGAAGAGGGCATCCTTCGCATCTTGCTGCCCTGTAGCGATGTGATTCGGTAATATATCCGCTAGCTGTCCTTCCATGAGTCTTACCCACAAAGGTCATATGCTGCCCCATGGGGCAAACATAGTAATCATCTTTGGCATTATAATATAAATTATCCACCAGAAAAGGATTATTCTTAAACGAACGCTTCTGCTCTTTGTGGAACCAGTTGTATTTTACAAAAGACTCTATATCATGTTCTTCCATAAAACGATAATTCTCCTCCGATCCATAACCGGAGTCGGCAACGGCTTTGCCGGGAAGCCGGTTGTAACGTCCGGAAAACGAGCTAAGGAAAGGTATAAGGGTTAATGTGTCTGTAGGGTTGGGGAACAGGGAAAAGTCGGTGATGAATTGGTTCTCTGTCCCGATTTGTAAGTTGTAGCCGGGTTTGGTCTGGCCGTTGTTCATCGCATCCTCTTTCATGCGCATAAAGGTGGCTGAAGGATCACTTTTGGAATAAGAGTTACGATCCCCGAGTGTTTGCAGATGCTCTTCATATTCGGCAAGCTTATCGCCGTGCTTCTCTAACTCTTTTATCTCTTTCTCCCTTGCCCGACGGGCTTTCTTTTCTTCCCTGGTCCTGGCTGCGGGTTGCTCTGCCAGCGCCTCCTTCAACTCCCGGGCAAGATCGGAGATGGCTGCCGGAGTAAACGCCACGGATTGATTCTCTGCTGCTTTATCCTGGGCGATCGTTTCATCAATCTGTTCAAGCAGGATTCTTATTTTATCGAGAAGTTTGTCCCGGTTCTTCTCCACGCTTTTGCGCCAGACAAAGGTATATTTGTTGGCTTTGGATTCAATCTTTGTCCCATCAATGTATTCCACATCCAGACTCACATAGCCTTTACCGGCAAGAAGAAGCACTAGTTGGGTGAAAATCTGGTTAATCTCATGCTTTACCCGATTACGAAAACGGTTGATTGTAATAAAGTCTGGTTTTTCATACCCGGCAAGCCAGATATAATGGATGTCGCGAAGAAGCAGCTTCTCAATCTTGCGACAGGAATAAACGTTGTTCATGTAGGCGTAGATAATCACCTTGAGCATCATCTGCGGATGATAGGGACTACGACCATATTCTTTATAAAGAGCCTTAATATTATTAAGGTCAAGATTGTCAACCAGGGCATTGACTACCCGGACAGGGTCATCTTCAGCAATATCTTCATCAATCCGGCTCGGAAAAAGAAGCGTTTGGTTGGATATATACGGGCGAAAATGTAACTTTGTCATATGAATTTTGAAAACCTAAAGTTACAAAAACTCTAGGAAATAGCAAAGGCCGAGCTTGGGAAAGTTCGACCTTTGTGCATAAAACGAGGGTGTGCCTATTTTGACACACCCTC
>JAHFZE010000320.1 GCA_020854785.1 Methanomethylovorans sp. | reverse complement strand
TTATGTTGATCTTCTGCAACCTTTGTTTTCCTCTCCGACAGTGACATAATCCCCACCTGAGATCTCGATAGCCCTGCCGGTAGTAAGAGCAAAAGTAACTTTTCTCCGGGCACTTTGCAAGTCTTCCCAGAAGGCTCTTCTTGAGATACCCATTTTAAGGGATGCCTCTTCCTGTGTAAGACCTTCAAGGTCCACAAGACGCAAAGCCTCAAGTTCTTCCATCACAATACAAACTACCTCTAGTTCCTGTAAAGGTACTCCTCTGGGTTTAAAATAGATCACTTCCGGAGTAAGTTCCACACGTCGTGGACACTTAGGACGTCCTCGCTCTTTCATGCATTTTTTCACAATGGATATTAATTATATATAGTTTTCTATAGTCAAAAGTGACTCGATGTAGAAAGGGTCAAGATGCTTTATAATATGTTCCTTTTTTGGATACGATACTTATTATATTGTTAGAGGAGACCAGTTTTTCCATAATAGGAGCAAGTTCCACACTTGAGATGCCAAGAGATGCACATATCTGCTCGTAAGTGCAAGGTCTTCTGAGTACAAGGTCATAGACCTCTTCTTCCAAATTTTCGTGTTGCATGTTTGACCTATCTCTTCTGAGGCCTTTGAGTACCAGTCTTACCCTATCTCTGCCGAACTCTGCATCAAATCTACGTGCTATTTCCTTTAACCTTGTGTCTGCCACCGGGACAATGAACTTTTCTGCAGGTGGCCTGCTGACAGTTAATATCTCGATCTCATCAGGATCTATGGTCTTAAGGACCTCAATGAGTTTGGTGATCTCCTCATCCGTACTGTTCACCGGATAACCATTTGTTGAGTCAACAAGCATTACTTCGATCCCAAGTCTTGGACGTTTTTTTAGAGATTTCATAGCCTGCAACCCTTTTATGATATTATCAAGCCTTATCCCATCAGCAGGCCTGTGCATGGCCCTGAACGTATCTTCATTACCAGAAACAAGGGTTGCTATTACAAGATCTGCTTCTGCAAGATTGGAACGCACGTCCTCCCTGTCCACAAGAGAAGAATTTGTTAGCACACAAACTGGCTGATCTATAATTTGCTTTACTCCTCTGATCATCGATCCAAGTGAGAGATTTAGTGTGGGTTCACATGTACCGGAAAAAGTGACATAATCAAGGTTTTCGATATTCCTGTGGAAAGACCTGATCCCTTCCACAACTTCTTCGGTGGTCACTGCCCCCTCAACCTCCTCGGGACCTTTTATCTTATAATCCACATGTCCCAGCTGGCAATAGACACAATCAAAATTACAATTCTTCTTTGTGCCGGCCTTTTTGATCACATCGACACCCAGAGACCTTCCAAGCCTTCTTGAAAGAATAGGACCATAGATAATTCTTGTTTTCATTTTTATACCACAGCATTATATGATGTGTATTGTTCAAAACTCCACAGAATATCCTGCAAAAATATCGACAAATGCATCTGGATATTTCATTTTTATCTCTTTTTTATGAGCTGTACAATGACCTGCACCTATCAAATGCATGCCTTTGAACAGACCATAATCCTGGCTGTCGTGCAGACCGCCCACGATACCGACCACATTACCAAAAGAAGAAGCTGCATCCAATATTGCAGGAAGGCCGGGGTGTGCACAACCAGTGATAACGTACAGACCCTTACCCGATCTCAGTATCAAAGATTGTTCTTTTATCTCTTTTCCAAGTTCGCCTGTTGTGTATACTCCCTCGCATATTTCCTGAGGTGTTTTTATATCATGCAATCTGGGACTCACGGAACTATCCATATTCAAAAGAGAAGTGGAAGTATCTGCCTGCTTTCTCCTTGTCGAGATCTCTCTTTTCAGGTTGGGTGAAAAACTTGCTGGCATAAAGATATCCACATCTGACTTCATATTAAGGAACGTTGGCACACCTCCTATGTGGTCCCAGTGCTGATGAGATAACACCAAAATGTCGATATCTTCAGGAGAAAAACCAAGTTTTTCCATATTCTCCAAGAGAACATGGCCATCCCAACCGGTATCGAAGAGAATGGTATTTCCTAGAGTTTCAATTAAGCAAGAAAAACCCCATCCACTATTCAAACCTTCTTTTGCCTCATTGTCATAAATGACCGTAAGCTTCATGTCCATACTCCAGTGTGACGATCTTTCCTTGTTGACTATTATTAAACACATGTGAGAATAAATATATGAATGTATCTGAAAAGAATTAAGTATAAACTCTCCATATAGAATAATTAAAAAAGAAAGGAGATATAATTTTGCATTATGGCCTTGGTATTGACACAGGTGGGACGTATACGGATGCTGTCCTTTTGAGAGGAACGGACGGCGTAGTTGTAGACTCGGAAAAAGCGTTTACTACATATCCTGACCTGCAAATTGGCATAAGTGCTGTTCTGGATGCGCTTGACCAGGAACTGCTCAGCCAGGTCAACCTCGTATCAGTCTCTACCACTCTTTCCACTAATTCCCTACTTGAAGGTACAGGAACCCCTGTAGGACTTGTGCTCATAGGACAGCATCCTGCAGAACAGGAATTCCCTACCCAGGATCTCATAGTTGTGCCCGGTGGCCATGGTCCAAGCGGTGAAGAAGAGATGTCTTTGGATACCGAAGCTATCAGAGAATTTGGTGACAGAACAAAGGACAAAGTCTCAGCATATGCCATCTCGGCTTTCTTTGGTACAAGGAATCCCGAACATGAACTGCGGGCCAAATCCCTGATCCAGAAGGTTACTGGCAAACCTGTGGTATGTGGCCACGAACTTTCCCAAGAACTGGGTGCCTATGAAAGGGCAGTAACTGCTGTGCTTAATGCTCAGTTGATACCTATTACGCATCGCTTTGTCAGCGCTGTGATGGCAGACATCAGGAAAAGAGGGATCAATGCAAGGATGCTGATGCTGAAATGTGATGGTTCCGTATATAATCTGGAGGATGCTCTGGAAAAACCCATTGAGACTATTTTTTCCGGTCCTGCGGCAAGTCTTCTCGGAGCATCGTATCTTGCAAAACTGGACACATGTGCAGCTATAGATGTGGGGGGAACCAGTACCGATGTATCTGCCATATACCAAGGAGTACCAGAAATAAGTGATTCTGGTTCTATAGTGGGCGGATGGAAAACAAGGGTCAGGGCTATGAAGATGGAAACTTCAGCAACTGGTGGAGACAGTCATGTATGGATAACTGATGGGGAAGTAAAGATTGGTCCCAGACGCGTTATCCCTCTATGTGTAGCTGCTATCAAATACCCAGGTCTGTTACAGAAACTTAATCATATAAGGCCGCTACCCCGCAAGTCACTGGACGAGAACTATCAGCCCACTAAGTTCTTTGTACGGACCGACTATGCCAGTAATGGACTGAACAACGAAGAAGCTAAATTGTTGCAGCACATAGGAAGCGACCCTATTAGCATACACGAACTCTATACTGCTATGCGTACCATGCCATCCGGAAAGGTAATTGATGCACTTATAAAGAAAAGACTGGTACAAGCTATCGGTTTCACACCCACGGACGCTTTGCATGTGAGAGGAGAATACACTGCATGGAATCCGGATGCTTCCCACGCAGGTGCTGAGCTCCTTTCCCGCTATAACGGCAGTAAAAAATATGAATTCTGTACCCATGTGAAAGAACATGTAGCTAGGAACATGGCCCATAGCCAGATGGCTTTCCTTTTGCCTGAACGGTCCAGACCTCTGGTGGACGAACTGCTTAGTGGACTGTATCCGGCAAAGTTCAGCCTGAAATTGCCTGTTGTATTATTGGGAGGACCTGTCAAAGCGTATTCAGAGGAAATGTCTGCACTTTTAGATGCTGACATTATCGTCCCGGAACATGCAGATGTGGGGAATGCCGTGGGGGCTCTTGCGGGCAAGGGAGTTAAAAAAATTGAAGTGCTGATCATTCCAGAGTCCATAGAAAAGCCTTCAGAGGACTTCCTTATTTTCTATCCGGGTGGAAGAGAACATGTTGTAGATTATAGAGAAGCCTTTGAAAGAGCAAGACAGATAGGACTGGACATGGTGCTTGAATATGAGAACAGGTGTGGAGTAAGTAAGGAAGAGACCGAGACTAATATTTCAGTAAAGAGCATTTCTCCTGAGAACTGGCCTCACCCACCTCTGGAAACCAGGATCACAGTTGTAGGCATAGGCAATCCCATGATGATCATAAAGGGATGAAAAAGATTAAATTCTATACTTCAGTAAACTAATCTTTTTGATCACATTAGATTGTCATCAATATAGTATATTAACTTTTTGAGTTAAATATTTATATTTTATCTCATATTAGAGTAATTATCACGAATAGAGATACTTGAAAAGACTTACTATGATCAGGCCGTGAGCAAAATGAAGATATGCGTTACTACAAAGGACAATGATCCTGAAGCGGGAACTGACCCACATTTTGGAAGGTGCTTATATTTTATGTTCGTAAATACAGACGATATGCAATATGAATTTGTGAAAAATCCTTATTCTGCTGCATCCCAGGGTGCTGGTGTACAGGCTGCACAGTACGTTGCAGACCGTGGAGCAGACGTGCTTATTTGCAGCAATCCTGGCCCAAATGCCGTATCAGTAATGGGAACTGCAGGTATACAGATAGTAAAATATCCTGAAATGAAAGCTATGGAAGCTGTACAAAAATTCCTTGGAACAAATGAAATTTAAAAGGTGAAAATATGAAGATATGTGTACCATCTATGGGTGAAACTGGCCTGGAAGACCAGGTAGGACAGCATTTTGGAAAGGTTTTGAACTACATTATGTACGATACAGAGAACAGTGAGGTTTCAGTAATACCCAATACCAGTGAGCACAATGGCGGAGTAGGCCTTCCTCCTGAACTGATGTCCCAAAATGGGATCAATATTATGCTTTGCGGGGGCCTTGGAAGGAAAGCTGTTGCAATGTTCGAGCAGTATGGAATAGAAGTATATGTGGGAGCACAAGGTACGATCCAAGATGCTTTGAAAGCATGGGAAACAGGAAGACTGCAAAAAGCAACCATGGACAATGCATGCAGTTCTCACGAACACCATGACCACCATCATGACCACCACCACAGTCATGATCACGGTCACCACCACTAAAGTCCATGTCCTCTGTAGGATAACAACAACACAAAAAGCATCAGAGGCTTCATGAGAATAGCAGTAGCGAGCGGAAAAGGAGGTACTGGCAAGACTACAGTATCCCTAAACCTTGCATTATCCCTTGGAAATGTCCAGCTATTTGACTGTGATGTAGAAGAGCCGAACTGCAATCTGTTCCTGGAACATAGACTGGAAAAAGTTAGAGATGTACAGATACAAGTACCCACCATTTCTAAAGAGAAGTGTGACCTGTGTATGAAATGTGTAGATGTCTGCCGTTTCAACGCGCTTGTTAAACTGCCTAAGAGTATCATGTTCTTTCCCAAGCTATGTCACGGCTGTGGAGCATGTTCGATTGTGTGTCCACAGGGTGCTATCTATGAGGAAGGTAGGTCCATCGGGATCATTGAACGTTCTGCTTCAAGAAGTTGCGGTACAGAACTGTACCAGGGCCTGCTAAATATCAGTGAGCCAATGGCTTCCCCTATAATCCATGCACTTAAAACGCATATTGACGATACACAGACAGTGATCATAGATTCTCCACCAGGTACTTCATGCCCGGTCATTTCTGCTATAACCGGAGCAGATTACTGTGTGCTTGTTACGGAGCCCACTCCTTTTGGATTACATGACCTCTCACTTGCCGTCGAACTGGTAAAAGAACTACGCATACCGCACGGAGTGGTGATCAACAGATGTGACGTAGGTGATGAAAAAGTGGAGAGATATTGCTCTGAAAATAACATTCCTGTGCTTATGAAAATACCAAATGAAATAAAAATAGCTGAACTGTACTCCCAGGGAATTCCTTTTGTGCTACAAATGCCACAATGGAAAGAAAGGTTCCTTGATATGTTCAGACAACTTCAAGAGCTGACAGGCAGGTGTTGAAATGCCAAAACAAATAACTGTTATCAGTGGCAAGGGCGGTACAGGCAAGACCACTCTTACAGCAGCTTTTGCTTCCCTCGCAAAAAATACC
>JAHFZE010000212.1 GCA_020854785.1 Methanomethylovorans sp. | reverse complement strand
CAACAGTTGTAATACCGCCTGCTGCCGCAGCACATGAACCTGTATACCAGTCTTCTTTATGAGTAAGTCCTGGCTCTCTGAAATGCACATGCACATCAATTCCCGCCGGAAGGACAAGAGAACCCGCTGCATCAATGACTTCACCAGCTATAACATCAGCTTCTTTTGCGATCCTGATTACCTTTCCTTCATCTATTACTATTTCTGCAGGCTGAAGATAATTGTCATAGAATATCTTGGCATTCTTTATCAGTAGATCTGGCATGTCCATTATTATTTCAATTACCCTATTTGCCACTTTTGTTCTATAGAGAGTTGGTTGTCTTAAAACGAGTAAATAGACCTGATTGCTGATAAAAATAGAGATAAATAATAAAAATAAAGGTTGCTATATAGAAAATATAAATGATATAGAGCTCCATAAAAGTTATAGAACAATATATTGTATTTACATAATACTTATCTACACATATAGTATGTTCAGATTGAAAATTCAACAAAGAGGAGACGAATCATGTTCAAAAGAACAAGACTTCATAAAATACTTATCCTTATGACTGTGTTCCTTGTTATTGGGTTCACGTTTGCAGGGATTGGCTGTGTAGATAAGGAAGGTACAACATCTAAAGAGGGCATTATAGTAAAGGGATCTGATACGGTGCTTCCACTGTCCCAGGCAGAAGCTGAAGAATTTATGCTTAAGCATGCTGACAAGAGTATAACAGTAATTGGTGGGGGCTCCGGAGTGGGAATAGCTGCTATGATCGATGGTGAAGTGGAAATAGCCATGGCTTCCAGGTCAATGAAAGACTCTGAAATAGAGAAAGCAAAACAAAATGGCATCGATCCGCTAGAAACCACAATTGGATGGGACGGGATTGCAGTTGTCGTGAATCCAGAGAATCCTGTCAACCAATTGACCTTTACACAGCTAAAAGCCATCTACGATGGGAATATAAGTAACTGGAAAGACGTTGGCGGCGATGACCGGAAAATTACCGTGATCAGCCGTGACAGTAGCTCAGGTACATATGAATACTTCAAGGAAGAGATCCTTGTGGGAAGTGAATATCGCCAGGATGCTCTTGTCCAGCCTGCAACCGGAGCCATCGTCCAGGAAATAGCCCAGAACAGAGGAGCTATCGGATATATAGGGTATGCATACGTAGACAACAGCGTGAAGGCTCTTGCCCTTGATGGAGGAGAGGGAGTATTCGTGCCTGCAACCCAGGAAAAGATCCTTAGCGGAGAATACCCGTTGGCAAGACAGCTATTTTACTATACTAACGGCGAACCCCAGGGACTTACAAAAGAATTCATCGATTATGTGATGAGTGCCGAAGGGCAGTCAATAGTTTCTGAGGTCGGATACTTCCCTGTTGTCCAATAAGATCAAGAAAAAGGATCCGAAATGAAAAAAGGATTATACAGAGAAAAAGCGATCGAATCCCTGCTATATCTCTCAGGGGTTACAGCAGTGGTCATCCTTTTTCTCATCTGTATCTTTTTATTTAAAGATGGGATTGCTCTATTCCAGAAATACCCATTAATAGAATTCCTTACAGGTACGAGGTGGTACCCCACATCCCAACCGCACCAGTTCGGATTGCTGCCTTTACTATTCGGGTCAATGATTGTTACATTTGGAGCTATCGTTTTATCAGTACCTCTCGGGATTGCAGTGGCCATATACATTTCAGAGCTTGCGGGGGCAAAAGAAGCAGATGTGCTTAAACCCCTTATAGAGATCCTTGCCGGCATTCCTTCAGTTGTTTATGGATTCTTCGGCCTTGTAGTTCTTGTCCCGCTGCTTCAGAACATGCTGGACCTTCCTACCGGGCAAAATGCACTTGCTGGTTCTATAATGTTAGGAATAATGGCATTACCCACGATCATATCCATTTCCGAAGACGCGATAAGCTCGGTACCCCGCGCTATAAAAGAAGGTTCTCTTGCCCTTGGTTCTACAGAATGGCAAACCATTTACAAAGTAACTGTTCCTGCTGCCCTGTCAGGAATATCTGCTGCTGCGATGCTGGGCATTGGAAGAGCCATAGGAGAAACAATGACAGTGATGATGGTCACAGGGAACACTGCAGTAATACCCGGTTTTCCGGATGGGCTTTTTGCGCCAGTGAGGACTATGACTGCCACCATTGCATTGGAAATGGGAGAAGTACCACAAGGCAGCGAACACTTTTATGCGCTCTTTGCGATAGGTTCCATACTGTTCATAACCACTTTTATAACCAACATTATTGCCGAATATATAAAACGAAAATATAGATTCAACCTGGGGGCAGGTCAATGACAAAAAAAGCGAAACTTAACCAAAAGATAGCTTTTTCCGTTCTCAGATTTGGAGCTGCCCTGGTAGCATCTATAGTGGTGATAATACTTTTGCAAATAACCATAAATGGATATAGTGTCCTTAGCATCGAGTTCCTCACAGAGATGCCCAGGAACAGAATGACAGAAGGAGGGATATATCCTGCTATATTGGGAACAATATATCTGATAATTGGATCGATGAGCGTAGCTTTGCCTTTAGGGATACTATCTGCCATATACCTTAACGAGTATGCACAACCGGGCAAGACAAAATGGATCATAGAAATGGCCATCATCAACCTTGCAGGAACACCATCCGTGGTTTTTGGCCTTTTCGGACTTGCAATGTTCGTGAAGTATCTGGGATATGGAGCCTCGTTGCTCGCTTCAGCGCTAACCCTTGCACTAATGGCTCTGCCCATAATAATCAGAGCAAGCCAGGAAGCATTAATCACTGTGCCCGAAGAGTACCGCTATGCTTCCCTGGCACTTGGAGTTACTAAATGGCAAACTATCAGACAGGTAGTACTTCCTGCTGCCATTCCAGGCATGATAACCGGCGCGATCCTTTCAGTAGGCAGAGTTGCGGGGGAAACAGCACCCATACTATTAACAGGGGCAGCATATTTTCTTCCAAGGCTCCCGGACTCGGTATATTCCCAATTCATGGCACTTCCCTACCATTTGTACGTCATTGCTACTGCAGGTACCAATATAGCCCAGACCAGACCCATACAATATGGTACAGCACTGGTACTGCTGGCCATAGTCCTCAGCGTCAACATGATAGCTGTCATGATACGGAGACATTACAGAAGAAAACTCAGAAATTAAGGAAGAGGTAAGAAGATGTCAGGACCTAATAACGGAGATCAGACCGAGATAGAAGTGAAAGGGCTTAATCTATGGTATGGTGATAACCATGCACTTCACGATATTTCTATTGATATACCTAAGAACAGCGTTACAGCACTAATAGGGCCTTCAGGGTGTGGAAAATCAACATTTATAAGATGTCTTAACAGAATGAATGATCTTGTAAAGAATTGTCGGATACAAGGCAGCGTAAAAATAGATAATAAGGACATTTACTCTAAGGATATCGATGTCGTGGATCTGAGAAAAAGAGTAGGCATGGTGTTCCAGAAACCAAACCCTTTCCCGATGTCCATCCATGACAACATCGCATACGGGCCTAGAATACACGGTGTTGCTAAGAAAGATATCGATAATGTGGTGGAAGATGCCCTTAGATCTGGAGCTCTGTGGGAAGAAGTTGCCGAAAGATTGACAACATCTGCCCTTGATCTTAGCGGAGGACAACAACAAAGACTATGTATTGCAAGAACCCTGGCTGTT
>JAHFZE010000230.1 GCA_020854785.1 Methanomethylovorans sp. | reverse complement strand
CGTAAGCGTCAAATCGGCTGACGCCGAGCTGACTTCAGGTCAGTGAGCACCTCTGAGCACGTAGGGTTCAGTTCTGGCAGGATCAGGTGCTGCTGAGGACCGCCGTTTTTTAAGTTCGGAAACTCTACCGGTATCCATGTTCCAGGGCAGCAGGCGTTCCCAATCTGTTTCGGTTTTACATCGAGGAGCTTCATCGAGGCAGTACCACATGTAATCAGCAACATTGATCCCATTCAGCTTCGCCGTTTCAATCATGCTGTAGTAGAACGCTGATGCTTCAGCTCCGCCTTCGGTATTACTGAATAACCATGCTTTACGTCCCACAACGTACGGCCTAATCGCATTCTCGGCAATGTTATTTTCAGGTGTCGCTTCATAGCATTCCACATAGTTGATCAGCGAATCCCAGTAGGTGTACAGGTACTCTATCGCTGTCCCCATCGGAGATCTTGTAGCATACTGAGTTCTTGTCTCATCCATAAGAGCTTTCAGATCATCAAATACTTCAGAGGCAAGTTTTTTCCGTTGAATGAGGAACTGATTCCTGTCATCATACTTTCGACGGGTACTCTTCTCTATCTGGAACAGTCTGTTTATGACAGAAATGAACTTTAAAGCCCCTACTGCTTTCTTGTTCGTCTTCACAAAATTCTTAAATCCACGCTGAGCATGAACCCAGCAGTTCAGATGTTTGTCTATCGACAGGTAGCCCTTCAGCCCATCAGTCATCACATATCCGGTGTAATCACGAGTAAATGAATCGAGAGTATCCTTCTTCCTGTTACGGATGTAGGAGTACAGAGCTATACGGCGTTCATCATCATCTAAGAATGAGGTTCCTACCTGTACAAACATGAACGTCGATTTCGAGGTTGCAGGTTCTGGCAAATGAATCACCTTCACAGGAGTCTCATCCTGATTGATTAGTGGGGAATTCATCATGTGCTTTTCAAACTGCTGACGCAACGGAGTTAATAACCTCATGTAAGTCAGCAGCCAGTTACTTATCGTCTGGCGGGAGACTGCCAGCCCTTCCCGTCGGAATATTGCTTCCTGACGATACAAAGGAAGCCCATCTGCATACTTTCTCACCGCGCAATCCGCTACTAGGGAAGATGAAGCAATCAGAGTATCGGTTTCTTTATTCTCCCATTGAGTGATGATGTTCTGCTCACCCTCATCAGCTTCACAGACATTACATTTCCAGGTCCTGTAATGATGAGCCACCAGGGTGTACGACTTGGGAACCACTACTGCCTGGTACACGACTCTGTCTTCCCCCGGAACCATGGGAAACTCACAGCGCTCGCAGGATTCACTATCCTCATCGCCATAATGAAACTCATGTTCGACAGGAGTATCGGCAGGCAGCGTGGTAAGATCATGTTTTTTGTTCTTTCTACGCTCATGAGTAGGAATCTGAATCATCTCTTCCTGCTCTTCAGTGAGCTCCTCAGACAATACTTCCGTTTCATCAAAGAGCAATGAGAGTTGCTCTGTAGAGGGAACGAATGCAAGCCGACTCTTGAGACGATACAGATCCTTGAGCAGCTCGATCTCAAGCAGTGCTTCATCAAGTCGTTTCTGGGTTTTATCGAGTTTTGTTTCAGTTGAACCCAGTGCTACCTGAGCACCGGCAAGTTCAAGTTTTGAAGCCCCAAGTTCCTGACGGGTTGTATCAAGCTCTTTCTGAGTAGTATCGAGTTCTTTCTTCGTATTTGCCTGATCTTGAAGAGCGGCAGAAAGAGCCGCCTCAAGGGCGGATCGATCCATATTTTTCAGCTGTTCCGTCAGGTCTTTACTCATGGTAAAACATTACCATGAAACAAGATAAATGTCAATTGAATAAGGGGTTATTTAACAGAAAATACGTATTCTCAGCTGACTTTCTGCGGGTTTTCTACAGGAAGAGATCTCCATGGGTCACCTCCCTTCAGCATAAGACGAATCTCGTTCAGTGAAACCTTCAGAGCTTCCTCTCTGCTTGATGGCCAGGCAAAGGTCCCTCTGCTCTCGAGGCGTTTGGTCATCTCCCAGAACCCGTTACCGTCCCATACGATGACCTTCAATATTCTTTTCGTCCCACTGCAGAACAGATACACGCTCTTCTCAAAGGGATTCATCTCCATCTCACTCTCAATAAGCATTGAGAGTGTATGAGCCTTTTTTCTCATGTCGGTCTTGCCAGGCCTGATGAAATAACTGTAGGTGTTCCACTGAAGTACCATCAGATGACCTCCTTCAAGGTAAGAAGAATACGTCTCAAATCTTCATTGCTGTGAGCTGCCGGTAATTCGATAGCAACAGCTCCGAAATTCACTGTCAGAGAACAACTGCGATACGGAACATGAGGTGCTGGCCGGTCCTCACGGACTTTCACGAAGGATTGTCCACACTCATATGCCTGTTCTCCATATTTCTTCATCCAGTATTCCATGGTTGATCTGGCAACACCATGAGTATGGCAATAGGAAATAAATGTCTTTCCCTTTGACCGCCAATGTGAACAAGCTCTCACATGATCCACCCGTTGGTCCAGTGTGTAGTATTTCTGTTTTTGCATTGATTACCTCCACCATTAGCATGGCAGAGGCCCTCATCATTTCATATGGTCTGTGATTTGACGCTTACGCTCTACTCCCGAACGTGCCATAACCAGCATCATCGCAAAGAGTGCAAGTGCCATGGTAAGCAGCTTGATGAAGAGTACCCCCGCCAAGGTGGCTCCGATCGCTCGTTCCTTGAGCAACAGAACTCCAGTCACTATCGATG
>JAHFZE010000066.1 GCA_020854785.1 Methanomethylovorans sp. | reverse complement strand
CATGCAACAGTACTATACAGCAAAGAAAGAGTATAGCGATGCCCTGATCTTTTTCAGGATGGGGGATTTTTACGAGTCTTTCGGGGAGGACGCGAAGACCATTGCCAGGGAGCTGGAGATCACTCTTACGACCCGGGGCAAGGGAGAGGATGGAAAGAACATGCCTCTTGCAGGCATACCATACCATGCCATTGATACATATCTGCCCCGCCTTATTAAGAAAGGCTATAAAGTTGCCATCTGTGAGCAGCTCGAAGATCCCAAATCAGCCAAAGGCGTCGTGAAACGGGGTGTTGTGCGCGTGGTCACTCCCGGCACGGCCATAGACCCGGCCATGTTCACAGATGCCACTAACAATTATCTTATGTCCCTCTCAGGAAAGAATGACGAGTTCGGCGTATCCTTCCTGGATGTGTCCACAGGTGAGTTCATTGCAACCCAGTTCACCGATATGCCCCCCTATGACAGGATAGCCAGTGAAGTAGCCCGCATGCTGCCTGCGGAATGTATAGTTCCGCTGCATCTCTACGGGAACGAACACCTGATGCAGCGTCTTGAGGAACTGAAGGTCATAGTACATGAATTTGATGAAATGTCCTTCGACACCACTAATGCAAGGGAGCATCTGAAACAGCATTTCGGTGTTTCCACCCTTGAAGGCATGGGTTGCGATACTCTTCCCCAGGCAATTGCTGCGGCGGGTGCTGCCCTTAACTATGCCATCACGACACAGATGAGGGAACTGGGACATGTGCAATCCCTGTCCACATATTCCGAATCAGAGTTCATGATCCTGGACTCCATCACCCTGCGCAATCTTGAGATAGTGCATAATGTCCGGGGTGAAGGTAATGACACATCTCTTCTTAAGATACTGGATCAGACCAGCACACCTATGGGCGGCAGGATGCTGAAGAAATGGCTGTTAAAGCCATTGATCTCTGTAAATGAGATAAATGAACGCCTGGTCGCTGTGGAGGAGCTTTTCGGCAAGACTCTGGTACGTTTTGATCTGCGTTCCCATCTTTCCTATGTAAAGGATATTGAGAGGCTCGTAGGCAGGGTCATGTATGGCAATTCAAATGCCAGGGACCTGGTTGCATTGAAGCTATCTATGGAGGCAGTCCCTCAGATGATACAGTGCATGGGTGATGGTATTTCTTCCAAGCTTATCAGGGACATAATTGAGGAATTACAAGGCTTTGAAGAACTTTGCTCTCTTGTGGAGCTCATCGATAATGCCATAGTTGAAGAGCCACCGTTAAGTGTGAGGGAAGGGGGAATGATCAGGTCCGGTTATAATGCCGAACTTGATAAGCTCAAGGATCTGTCCCGCAATGGTAAAAAGTGGGTGGCCGATTTCCAGCAAAAGGAAAGGGAAAGAACAGGTATCAAATCCCTGAAAGTTGGCTACAACAGGATTTTCGGCTACTACCTGGAGGTTACCAGCACTAACAGCTCCCAAGTGCCGGATGATTATATCCGCAAGCAGACCATGGCCAATGCCGAGCGTTTCTACACTCCTGAACTTAAAGAGATGGAGGCTTCCATCCTGAATGCAGATGAAAAGGCTCATGCTCTGGAATATGAACTGCTGAACGAGATCAATGCTACTGTGGCTTCATACTCCAGGCAGCTACAGAGAGCTGCTTTCCTTATAGGGCAGTTCGATGTGCTGGTGAACCTTGCTGAGGTCGCTGTACATAACAACTTTGTCAGGCCGGCAATTACCAGTGATTGCAGGATACTCATCAGGGATGGACGGCATCCTGTGGTGGAAAGTACCGTTCCAGGCGGTTTCGTGCCCAACGACACTGAGATCGATTGTGAGGATAATCAGTTCCTGCTCATCACCGGTCCCAACATGGCAGGAAAATCCACATACATGCGCCAGACAGCGCTCATTGTCATAATGGCCCAGATCGGTTCTTTTGTACCTGTTTCCCATGCTTCCATAGGCATAGTGGACAGAGTATTTACCAGGGTAGGGGCTTTTGACGACCTTGCCAGCGGACAAAGCACTTTCATGGTGGAGATGGTGGAACTTGCCAACATCCTTAACAATTCCACTCAAAAGAGCCTGGTGCTGCTGGACGAGATCGGAAGGGGTACGAGCACTTATGATGGGTACAGCATTGCAAAAGCGGTTGTGGAATACATCCATAATAAGAGTAAGGTGGGCGTAAGGTCCATGTTCGCTACTCACTACCATCAGCTCACTGAGCTTGAAGGCACTCTCAAGCGGGTAAAGAACTTGCACATTGCGGTGAAAGAGGAAGGTGATGATCTGGTGTTCCTGCGTAAGATCGTGCCGGGAGCCACGGACAGGAGTTACGGTATTCATGTGGCGCGGCTTGCAGGTGTGCCGCATGCTGTTACTTCCAGGGCAAGGGAAGTGCTCAGAGAGATCGAAAGTGAAAGTGCCATCAACCGGGAAGGCAGGCCAAAGAAAGGCAAGGGCAAAAGCATTGCCCGATATACCCAGCTTATGCTGTTCGATGGCGGAAGTTCGCAGAATGCGGATGTAAAGAATCCAGTATTGGAGGAGCTAAAGCTCCTTGATGTTAATACACTGACTCCGGTGGATGCCCTGAATAAACTCAATAGTCTTAAAAAATTACTGGATGAAAGTGGGGAATGATATGGTCGATGATTCATGTGATGCGGATAGCAGGATACACCTGCTTGACGATGATACTATTTGCAAGATCGCTGCAGGAGAGGTAATAGAAAGACCTGCTTCCGCAGTTAAGGAGTTGCTTGACAATTCCATCGATGCCGGGGCCACCGAAATAAAAGTTGAGATCGAAGGCTCTGGTGTCAAAAGAATATCTGTCAGGGACAATGGTTCTGGTATGAGTCATGTGGATGCGTCTATGGCTTTCAAGAAACATGCTACCAGTAAGCTTACAAGCATCGATGATCTGGAACTTGTACGTACATTGGGGTTCAGGGGCGAGGCGCTTTCCTCAATGGCTGCGGTTGCAAAAGTTACCCTCGTCACCCGCAGGAGCCGGGATGTGGCAGGTACAAAGGTCATAGCAGGCAGTGATGGAGTGGAGTCCATATCCGAAGTAGGTGCTCCTGTAGGTACCGCTGTGGACGTAGCTGACCTTTTCCACAGTACGCCTGCCCGGAGGAAATACTTGAAAAGCAGCCGCACTGAGCTGGCACATATTACGGAAGTCCTTACCAACTATGCCATAGCCCATCCTGCTATCTCTTTCACTCTCCTGAACGAAGGCAAGGTTGTTTTACGTTCTCCTGCTACCAGCAATATGTTCGACAACATCGTGCATATCCATGGAGTAGAGGTTGCCAGGTCGCTGGTGTCTGTTGTGTGGGAAAATGACCTTGTGAGGGTCTCAGGTTACATCTCCAAGCCTGAGCTTAGCCGCAGCGGAGCAGACCTGCAATCCTTTTACATAAATGGGCGCAGCATCTCCTCAAAGGCCATAAGTAACGCCATAAGGCTTGGTTACTATACCCTTCTTCCCAAGGGCAGGTATCCGGCAGCTTTCCTTAACCTTGAGATCGACCCCAGTATAGTGGACGTGAACGTGCATCCACGTAAAACAGAAGTAAGGTTCAGCCATGAAAAGGATATCATGGATGCTGTTACTGCTGCTGTGGAGAAAGCTCTAAGTTCTACTCATCTTGTACCTGAGATCAAACTTAAAAATAAACCTTCTTCTCTCCAGAAGGTCTTGTACAAAGATAAAGGCGGGGAAGAAACGAAGTTGTATAATAAGGTGCAGGTGGAATCATTTGTTCTTGAAGAGCCAACTCCTTATCATCCTCCTGCAAAGGATACGGAAAGGAGGCTCAAAGCAAGTGCACGCCTCCAGTCCAGGCTGGAAGCCATTCCACATGGCGAAGAAAGCGTTTTCGTCGCCGATGATGTGAAGGTAATGGGCCAGTTTGCAGATCTGTATGTAATTGCAGAGGTGGAGAAAAAACTGCTGTTGATAGACCAGCATGCTGCACATGAGCGTATCATGTACGAACAAGTGCTGGATTCCAGGGATATGGGGTGGCAGGAGCTTCTGGATCCCGTGACATTGGAACTTAATCCTAAGGAACGGGTCGTTCTTGAGGAGTTCATTCCTTATCTGGAAGAGGTGGGTTTTAGCATCTCTGAGTTTGGTCCTGACACCTATGTGGTCACTACTGTGCCTACGATATTTGGCAGGATGGAAAATCCCGATGTGGTACATGACATAGTATCTGACCTGCTCTCTGTTGGGAGGATCAAGGATGATACCGAGATATACGACCATGTTTTCAGCACCATGGCTTGCAGGGCTGCCATAAAGGCGGGTGCCGTGTGCAATAAGGAGCAGATGGCTGATCTCATCCGCCAGCTTAAGAAATGCAGGAATCCATACACATGTCCTCATGGCCGTCCGACCATGATATCTTTCACAAGGGAAGAACTGGACCGCATGTTCAAAAGAACGGGGTGAATTCGCTACTTTTATAACTTTGTACCACAATTGAGCTTTCGATGATAGACCCGGTGAACAGATCTAAGATCCCAGACGAATGGGTTGCGCGTTCCAATGTACCCAGGGACGAGCTCATAAAAGGCATTGAAAGTGGAAGACTTGTTCTCTTAAGCGATGGCTCTGTGCTCAGGAGGGGTTACACCACCGGGACAACAGCAACAGCTGCAGCCAAGGCGTCAGTACTTTCGCT
>JAHFZE010000160.1 GCA_020854785.1 Methanomethylovorans sp. | reverse complement strand
TCTGCTTCCATCTTTTTTGATCAAGCAGAATTCTCCGGAAGATCTGCCTGTGCTCAGCAGCTGTTGGAAAGAACTAATAGCAGCTTCTTTTGATTCCGGGGCATATAGTTCCAGTCGGTGCATGCTCAACAACTCATTTTTAGAATATCCGGTTATTCTGCATGCGGCCGGATTGACTTCAATGTATCTGCCGTCGGCATCTGCTACGAAAATAAGTTGAGGGGAGTTATCTATATAGGTACGATATTTCTGTTCGCTTTCCTGCAGTACCTGTTCCGTTATTTTCTGTTCATGCACATCAATGGCTATCTCGAACCTGACCATCCGTCCATCGGGCCATTTTATTGCTTTATCTATGCATCTATACCATCTTTCATCTACATGGTTCCGAAATTCCCAGATATGCGTTTGGCCCAGATTTTCTCCAAAGATCTGGTCATTTGTGCAAAAAGAGCATGGTTCATCAAGGTTCTGGAACATTGAATAACATTTCTTTCCCATTATTTCGTTCCCATACTTTTTTTTCATGGGCGAGTTCACAAAAAGTATCTCATAGTTCAGTGGATCGCAGACATAAGCAGGCTGATCGAAGGCTTCAAGAACTGAGAGAAGCTGTTCGTGTGTTCTCTTAAGCTCTTCATCTGCCTTTTTTCTTGAGGTGATATCCCTGCTGACCCCAAGGATCCCTACCAGAACACCATTTGGCATATAAAGAGGGGTGTTGCATGTTTCAAAGAAAATATGCTGTCCACTGGAGTCAACTGCCCACTCATTATTGATCCAAAAATTATGTCCTTCAATGATCTTTTTATCGCCCGAGCGAAAATTATCAGCAATTTCTTTTTCGAACAGATTACGATCCGTCTTTCCGATGATATCTTCTTTTGGCAGACCAACAAATTTCGAAAAAGCGGGATTGCATTCAAGGTACTTACCTTGCAGGTCCTTCCAAAAGATCAGATCAGGGATCGAATTAAGCAATTCATGAAATAGAACCGTATCCTGCACTATTTCTGATCCTGTCTGTTGAGGGAAGGAATGGGTTTCCAGCTCTCTTATGTGTGTTCTCGATCCATGTATTTCTTTCAGGAGCTGTTCTTTTGATCTTTCCTCTTCACTCATTTTGAAGCCTCATGAAAGTGGCCGATGAATTACTGATGTTGATCGCCCGACTAAACCTATATATAAGTTAAAATATATAAATTGATCTTATGCATATAATAAGTACTATAATGTGCATTTTGGAATAATATCCTAAATGTGTATTATGATATGGGTAAGATCGTTATGACCTTATTCCATATAAGATCTGAAAATAACGTGTTCAATGTTGCTATGGAACAAGAGATAAGAGATCATACAGCACTTGCGCAAACAATGATGATAAAATACCTATGACCGATGTGATCAGATTATCTCTTTTCCAAACAGGACCTTAATATGACTCTTCAATATAATATACGTACAATATTTAAGGAAAAAGGTAAAGAAGCAAAAGTTATTATTGCTATATCCGATAATATATCTCAAAGAACTCTGCAAGTAAATAATAACAGTATTATGAATTATGGAAAACTGGCGAAAAGTAGTATATGTAAAACAGTTATCACCTGTCCTGAGCTTCTAAGAACCATTAAGATGTCGGAATTTCTGATGAAGCATCTGATCACACAAAATGTAGCAATTATCAGCAAGGTCAGAACAGATGATAGCATAGTAGCTGGTATCATGATCTATATGATTCCTCACGGGACCGGACAACTTCACTATTCTGGCAGATGCAGGATCGATCCAATTCCCTACTCTAAGACGCTCTTGTCATCTGTACGGAAAAAGAGACAGAGGTTTTGCTTTCAAAGCCGTTTTACCTAATAATCAAAATTGATACAATAACGGGGATAATATGCAGCAATTAGCGAACGATCAAAGATCAATAGCCTATTTTTCAATGGAAATAGGAATTGATGAGAAAATCCATACTTATAGCGGCGGCCTGGGGATATTGGCTGGCGATACGATCCGCTCATCAGCTGATCTGAAGGTGCCGCTGGTTGCGGTAACTCTTCTTTATCGCAAAGGATATTTCCGTCAAAAGATCGAGGCAGATGGATGGCAGCGGGAAGAACCGGCAGCATGGGATGTTGAAAGTATTCTGGAGGAAATGCCACAGAGAACTATCGTCATGCTGGAAGGAAGAACTATCCACTTAAGGGTCTGGAAATATGAGGTCAAAGGAGTTAGCGGCTTTACAGTACCCATCTATTTCCTTGATACGGATATGCCTGAGAACCATGAATGGGATAGAACTCTTACGCATCATCTCTACGGCGGAGATGAACACTACAGGCTTTGTCAGGAAGTTATCCTCGGTATTGGAGGTATCAGGATGCTCAGAGCGCTTGGCCATCAAAGTATCAGGAGTTTCCACATGAACGAGGGGCATGCGGCACTTCTGACACTTGAGCTGCTGGACGAACACGCAAAAAAGGATGGCAGAGGATATTTGATAGAAGCAGACAGGAAAGCAGTGAGGCGCAAATGTGTATTTACGACCCACACTCTTGTTCCTGCCGGACATGATAGGTTCCCTATAGATATGGCACGCAGGGTACTTGGGCAAAGGGAGGATTTCTTTGCTTTGGAAGGTGTGATCCATAATGACGATTCTCTTAACATGACCCGTCTTGCCCTTAACCTTAGCCGTTACGTGAATGGAGTAGCCAGAAAACACGGGGAAGCTACACGCCTTATATTCACAGGATATTCGATCAATTCCATTACTAATGGGGTGCATGCTGCTACCTGGGTTTCTGAACCTTTTCAAAAACTCTTTGATAACTATATACCTATCTGGAAACAGGACAATTTCAGCCTGCGCTATGCATTAAGTATTCCAAAGCAGGAGATATGGGATGCTCACATGCAGGCTAAAAAGAAATTGCTCGAACATGTTAGCAAGCAAACAGGTGTTCTCATGGATGAGAATATACTTACCATAGGCTTCGCAAGGCGGGCTGCGACCTATAAAAGGGCTGATCTGCTTTTCCAGGATATCGAAAGATTGAAACGGATATCCTCACAGGTCGGTAAGATACAGGTCATATATGCTGGCAAGGCACATCCCAGGGACTATGAGGCCAAGAAGCTCATCCAGCGTATATTCCATGCCAAACAAACTCTGAATGGAGACATTAAGCTTGTTTATCTTGAAGATTACAACATGACCATCGGTGCGATGATGACATCTGGGGTGGATATCTGGCTGAACACGCCTGAGCCGCCTATGGAAGCATCTGGGACCAGTGGAATGAAGGCTGCTTTGAACGGAGTTCCCAATCTAAGTGTACTGGACGGATGGTGGATCGAAGGGAATATAGAAGGGGTGACGGGTTGGTCCATTGGTGAAGTGGTCATAGGAAATGGTGAGAACCGTGATCATTCCCTAGATGCAGCTTCTTTGTACGATAAGCTGGAACAGACGATCGTTCCTTTGTTCTATACCAACAGGGACCAGTTCATTAGCATGATGTCACACTCCATTGCTATAAATGGTTCATTCTTCAATACCCATAGGATGATGCAGGAATATGTGCTTAACGCATACTTCTTATGCTAAGGATTACGGAAAGGTCACAGATACAAAAGGAGAAAAGACAGATGATCATTGCTTTTATTTGTCTTTTATCCATTCTAACTTTACATGGCAATATCCATTCTAACTAAAGAGATCTTGCGCAAAAGTATTCATCTTACATCTCTCCTTATAGTAGCGGTCTATGCTTACTTTGGAAAGCAGATAGTACTGTATATGCTTATTGTATATCTCGTGCTCATTCTGTTTATCGAACACTTCCGTCTTACTCACGGTATTAAGATCCCATTGCTGGATTTTTTGTATAGGGAAAAGGAAAGGTCATGTGTAGGAGGGCATGTTTTTTTTGTCCTGGGTTCTGTTGCTGCTATAGGGGTATATAGTAAGGAGGTAGCTATCGCTTCAATACTCATGACTACTTTTGGGGACATGACAGCTTCTCTTGTAGGTATAACTGTAGGTAAAACTCCTCTAAAAGGGACGAACAAGTCTCTTGAAGGCAGTGCTGCCGAATTCTTTACAGATCTCGTCATTGCTAGTCTATTATTGCATAGTTTTCTTGTGGCTTTTGTCATGGCTGCGGTTGCAACCTTAGCCGAAACGCGGCTAACAGGGATAGATGATAATTTATCCATACCTGTATTCTCTGGTTTCAGTGCAGAACTCATGATATTGATAATTTCAGTATAGGCTGTTCTCTAACAAAGAAAAGAAAAAGTTGGTCATGATCCATCCAGTTGAAAACAGATCTTGTTTAATTCTCTGGGTATTAAGAACCATTCACATATATGGGTTCGTTAGTGCTTTTGTCGAAGGAGGTACTTATGTGGATGGATGATAACTCAACATAGTTTAATAAAGAGTATATGTGATATAAATGTTTTGTTAAACATTCTACTTATTATCTTTCTAGCTAATAATATCCCGTAAATTTCCGGTCTTAAAATTTAATACCTACGTCTTAAATCAAATTTACTTTAGTTCCACACAAGTTGTTTTTTTGAAAAGTTATAAATAGTGCCGTTGCATACTCTAATTATACACCATAGTTCGATGAACTGAAAAAAGGAACGAGGCTGGAAAATGACACCATGGGAATATGATATCAGATCGGTAAGGTTTGGGAACTGGGATCAGACGAAAGAAGACCTTAACAGGATGGGCATTGATGGCTGGGAATTGGTCAAATTCTCTGATCAGATCGATGAAAATATGAGAATGGCATATTTCAAAAGATCGATCGATGGTCTTGATATGTGATACTTTGTCTATGATCTAATTTTTTTATTTTTATTTTTAAGTCTTGCTATAATTCTAACTTTATGATCTAAAATTTCCGGATGAAGTCTTTTGTGGAGCTTCAGCCCCCCTTACATATAATTCTAGGTTAATAGAAATCATTGATCCTTTCATTGGTCCCAGCAAGGGTAGTCTACAAATACCTTGAGATACCTTGTCATCTGACAACGTTAATGTTCAGTGCGCAAATGGACCGGATAGGACGATAACTGTCATTAACGCTCTCATGATAACAGACCTATGGGCAACATGCCTAAAACATCATTACACGTTTTACTTGACAGGTGACAATATGACCGGAAAAGGAGACCCGTTCGGTGCAAGAGAGACCGTTGATATTTGTGATGAGAAAGTGACGATCTACCGTCTGAGCAAGCTTGAGGAAATGGGTGTAGGGAATATATCACGTTTACCGTATTCGATCAGGATACTGCTTGAGTCCCTCCTGAGAAATGTAGGGAGTGACGCTGTAACCGAGGGGGACGTTCGTAACCTTGCTGCGTGGGATCCTGAAAATGTACAACAGTCGGAGATACCGTTCATTCCTTCCAGGGTCATACTTCAGGATTTCACAGGCGTGCCAGCAGTTGTAGACCTGGCTGCAATAAGATCGGCAATGCAGCGGCTTGGCGGAAATCCGGCTGAGATCAATCCTGTGGTCCCAGTGGACCTTGTAATAGACCATTCCATACAGGTGGATTACTTTGGAACTTCTTATGCTATGCATTGTAATGAAAAGTTCGAGTTCCACCGTAACAAGGAAAGATATGAACTGCTTCACTGGGCACAAAGAGCCTTTGATAATCTTAGGGTAGTACCCCCGGGAACAGGTATAATCCATCAGGTAAACCTTGAATACCTGGCACCTCTGGTCCATTTCAGGGAAACGGAGAACGGTAAGATAGCATATCCTGATTCCCTTGTAGGTACAGACTCTCATACGACCATGATCAATGGGCTGGGAGTATTGGGCTGGGGCGTAGGTGGCATAGAAGCAGAGGCTGTGATGCTGAACCAGCCCTATTACATGGCTATGCCTCAAGTAGTAGGTTTCAGGCTGTATGGTGATCTGAAGGATGGGGTCACAGCAACAGACCTAGTTCTCACTGTAACGCAAATGTTAAGGGAATATGGTGTTGTTGACAAGTTCGTGGAATTTTACGGACCAGGTATGAGAGCTCTTGACCTGACCATAAGGGCAACCTTGGCGAACATGGGCCCGGAATATGGGGCTACAATGGGATTCTTCCCGGCAGATGAGAAGACCATGGAATATATGCTTATGACAGGCAGGGACAGGAAGCATGTGGACATGGTCCGGGAGTATCTCAAGATACAGGGGCTGTTCGTAACCGATGACTCCCCGGAGCCTGTATTCACGCATACGCTGGAACTTGACATGAGCACCGTGGAACCGTGTCTGGCAGGTCCAAAAAGACCCCAGGACCGTATTATGCTTTCCGAAATGCCAGCAGTATTCCATAAGGCAATGGAAACGGCATTCAGGGAAAAAAGAGGAGGAGAGATACTCGCAGCAGATCCGGACTATGATCGCTGGCTGGAAGAGGGAGGTTACAGTGTTGCAAAGGACAAACACCCCGGTCATTCAGGTCTCATGAAGATCAAATGTGCTGACGATAATGTTTCTGTATACCACGGTGCTGTGGTCATTGCATCCATTACATCATGCACCAATACTTCCAATCCTGCAGTGCTCATAGGTGCAGGGCTGCTTGCAAAAAAAGCTGTAGAGAGGGGCCTGCGGGTGAAACCTTTTGTGAAGACAAGCTTGTCTCCGGGTTCCAGGGTGGTAACGGACTATCTGAAAGCTTCGGGATTGACACCTTATCTCGAGGCTCTGGGATTCCATGAAGTGGGCTATGGCTGTACCACATGTATCGGTAATAGTGGTCCTCTGAAGGATTCAGTGTCTCAGGCAATAAAGAACAAAGACCTTACAGTTGCTGCAGTACTTAGCGGCAACAGGAATTTCGAAGGCAGGATCAATGCCCAGGTAAAGGCTAACTATCTTGCTTCTCCCATACTGGTTGTCGCATTCGCTCTTGCAGGCACAGTGGACATTGACCTCACCCGGGAACCTGTAGCATGCGATCCTAATGGACAGCCAGTGTATCTGAAAGATATATGGCCCGGACGGGAAGAGATCAACGATCATGTTTCCAGGTACGTACTTCCTGAAATGTTTGAAGGCCAATACTCCAACGTGTTCGAAGGCACACAACTGTGGAAGCAAATGAATGCTCCCAGCGGAACCCAATATAGCTGGGATCCGGAATCCACTTATATCCAGGAGCCACCTTTCTTTAAGGATTTCCCACTTGATATAGGGGAAAAACAAGATATTAAGGGTGCAAGGGTACTGGCAATGCTGGGTGACAGTATAACCACTGACCATATATCGCCTGCAGGGTCCATACCTGCACACTATCCTGCCGGAGAATACCTCCTTGATCGTGATGTCGATGAAAAGCATTTCAATTCATATGGAGCACGCAGAGGAAACCATGAGGTAATGATGCGTGGGACCTTTGGTAATGTCAGGCTCAAAAACCAGCTTGTGCCAGGGAAAGTAGGCTCTTGGACCCTCCATCTGCCTGAAAGGCGGGAGATGTACATCTATGAGGCTGCCATGCAGTATATGAAAGATAAGGTCCCATTGATAGTGATCGCAGGTAAGGAGTATGGTACTGGCAGTTCTCGTGACTGGGCTGCCAAGGGTACTCAACTTTTGGGGGTGCAAGCAGTGATAGCTGAATCATTCGAGCGTATTCACCGCAGCAACCTTATAGGTATGGGTGTGCTTCCTCTGCAATTCAAGGAAGGAGAGAATGTCAGAGCTCTTGGATTAGATGGGACCGAAGTATATGACCTGCTGGATATTTCCATGTTGCAGCCCGCCGGTGAACTGCGGGTCGTGGCGCATAAGGCAGATGGAACAGAAAAGACCTTCAATGTCATTGTAAGGCTTAATTCATCCATTGAGGTGGAATACTTCCGTAATGGGGGTATATTGCATAGGTTCCTCAGGGAGAAGATCAAAGGGAACTAAGTTTCCCTTTAGATCATTTTTCTATTATCTTAAGAAAGATCTGGGTAGACCAACTGGTCATGGGCTGCAGAACAATAAATATAAAAAATATTGCCGACGTAACAAGTAACACCGACGGCAGATCAGTAATTATTATTTAGTATATTGATAACTGAAAAGTTCAGTATCTTTTCGGTGGCCTGTGGGCTGGCAGGCAGTCCCTGCAGTATACTGGTCTGTTGGGGTCAGGTGCGAAAGGTACCTGTGTTTCCTTGCCACAGTCTGCGCAGGTTGCATTGTGCATCTCTCTGTTTTCCCTATTGAAACCACCACGGCCGCTGCCGCCTCTGTTTCCCTGGGATGGTCCGGATCCTCTGCGGTCCATATCTTTTACCTCCTATTTATTTTATTATCAATCTATCCAAAAGAGACACTCTGTTTCTTGTAGGAGGCTTTTTGAACATAATTGATTGGTTTATACATTGTTTTTTCAAATATAATGCTTTTGCTCCAAAAAGGTTGTAAATTGGCATAAATATGAAACTATAGATTGCGATTTTATTTAAAATCAATATCAATTATACAATTTACGATATTAATTTATGCTTTATATACTGGTCGGCCTCTTAAAAACAGAGTTTATAATGCATCAGTCAAAGAAATGTAATGGATGATATAAGAAACAGTAGGCAAATTCTGGCAAGGTCGTCATGAAGTTTAGAAGGATACCGATGCCTCAGAGTTATCTAAAACAGTTATTACAAAGGAATAGAACAAGCTCATAAAAGGGTGCGATGGAATGAATGAGATAGTTGCTGATCGTAAAAACACTTAAATATCTTTGAACAAAACACTCATATGGCATATTTTACTAAAAACACGTTACTTACAAAATGGGGTTTTAATGAACCAGGTAAAAAAAGGCTTAGAGGGTGTTGTAGCTCTGGATACGCAAATATCTTTTATAGACGGTGTCCATGGCATACTCAAATACAGAGGCATAGAGATAGAAAAGCTTGCAGATCTTTCTTACGATGCGGTTTCTTATCTCCTTATAAATGGAAAGATACCTGACACTGAAGAACTGAACGAATTTTCTATGGAGCTTCGTAAGGAACGCAACGTGCATCCAGATCTTCTAGGCATGGTAAAGTTCTGTGATCTTGAGAATGAATCCTTAGATGCTTTAAGAACTGCTATTTCTATATGTGCGCATTTTGATGCAGATTCACATGACCTTTCGGAGCAGGCCAATGTCAGAAAGACCATAAGGCTAATTGCTCGTTTCCCTACGCTGGTTGCCGCTTTCTACAGGATGGCGAATGGTCTGGAAGTGATATCCCCGGACCCATCTCTTTCCCATGGAGCAAATTTTCTGTATATGCTAAGAGGGTCCCGCCCTACGGAACTGGAAGCAGAAGCAATGGAAAAAGATTTTATTCTCAGTGCAGAGCATGAACTGAATCCTTCGACCTTTGCTTTGAGGATAACAGCTTCCACTCTCTCTGACCTGCATTCTGCCATCATCTCTGGTCTGTGTACCCTCAAAGGTCCCCTGCACGGCGGGGCAAGGAAGGGAGTAATGGATATGCTGGATGATATTGGTTCATCTGATAATATCGCAGCATATGTTCAAGAACATCTGGAGCATAAGCAGAGAATAATGGGATTCGGACACCGTGTATATAAGACCTATGATCCCCGGGCCCGTATCTACAGGGACATAGTAATGAAATTAGCTATCGAAAAAGGTGATAGCCACTGGTTCAATCTTGCCAGGGAAATAGAGTCAGTAATGTATCATGAAATGGTCGAGAACAAGCATAAACCTATATATCCGAACGT
>JAHFZE010000031.1 GCA_020854785.1 Methanomethylovorans sp. | reverse complement strand
TGATCCTCTTGCATCTTCCACGGGTTCAATTCCTGAAGTTCCAAGAGCTATGCCCACGCATCCAAGTCTTAATGGCTGGGTGCGGCTGTCACCAACGATAACACCTATATGACATGAACATGCCTTTTCAAGCCCTTTTCGGATCAAAGCAGCACTTTTCTGTGGATCCTCTGGCAAAAGTACTACACAGCCATCCGGTGCATTCGAGCTGTCTATCCCAGCATTCGGTGAAAGTGTTCCTCTGGTAATGGTCAATGCTGCTCCGGGAACTCCTCCGAAGATCTCATCACACTCTTCTATTATCAGCTGCATCTCTCTGGGGTCAAGCTGGTATTTCAGGGCAAGTTCACAGGCTTCTTCAGTTGGCTCAATGTCATTTAACAGTACAACCCTTCCTTCAGCGGTCGCTACAGCAGATTCCGCCAGTACTACCACATCACCATTCTGCAGTTGTGTTCTCTGTTCCTTAAGGGATTTCAGAAGCATCTGGATCAGATCATCACCCGGTCTTATGACAGGTGTCATGATACCTATCAACTGCATTGGTTCGTTATCTACTGAAGGTCCATGTTCCTTATTGCTCATTTTGTGGTCTTCCTTCTGCCAATCCTGACATACTTAATATCTCTTTGCTATGGTTGTGTTGTCCAACAGGCATCAAATGTATGCCTCTGCACATGTTTTTCAGTTCACGGATAAGCTGAACTGCTATCTCGATCCCCTCCTGCAAAGGTTCTTCTACATTATCCATTCTAGCAATGAGCTCATCAGGCACTCTTATTCCTGGAATGTTACTGTTCATGAACCTTGCCATCTTGGCAGACCTCAGAGGTATGATCCCGGCTATTATAGGTACATTGATGTCACTTATCATTTCCAGAAAACATGCAAATTCTTCGGTATCGTACACTGCCTGTGTCTGAATAAAGTCCACTCCCATGCTCACCTTCTTTTGAAGTTTGATATGCTGCATGGATTTCGTGGGATCTGTGTTTGAGACAGCGCCCACTACAAAATCAGGAGAATGTTCCAGGCTGTTCCCAGAGAGATCATATCCCTGGTTAAGTTTCCTAACGGTTTCCAGCAATTGTACGGAATCAAGGTCATAAACAGGTTTTGCACCAGGATGGTCTCCTTTAGTTGTATGGTCTCCTGTCATAACACATATGTTCCGTATTCCAAGGGCCCATGCTCCCAGCAGGTCTGATTGAAGGGCCAGTCTGTTGCGATCCCTGCATGTGATCTGCAAGATGGTTTCATGCCCTGCATCCTTTAACAGCTTTCCAGCAGCCAGGGGGCTCATGCGCATGACAGCACGTTGATTATCTGTCACGTTGAAAGCATCCGCGTACTGCTTTAATTGTTCTGCATCTGATAGGAAAGATGAAGTTTCAACGCCTTTTGGAGGTGTGATCTCCGTAGTGATTATGAATTTATGAGATTGGAGCTTTTCGCGAAAAGTGACTGCCATCGAGCACCTATATGCGGTTTTTGTTTTTAAACTCATCGAAAAAGATTCTTTTTATTCACATATGCTGCAATAAGGGTTTAAACTAAAATAAATTTAGGATTCGCTAAAAGAAACCTTTGAGGGCTTAATATTCGGAAGCCCTCACATCATCGTATCTAAATTTTTCAGAGCCCCGCTCTTTCAACTATCACGTCTGCCACCTGTTTTGCACTGGTGAAAGGGAAATCGCTTGTTTTGAGCAATGTTCCTGCTTGACCTGCTGTAACCTTTACATTGCCAGACTGACAGGTGGTGTCAGCTCCTGCAGGAAAGGCTGCTAGCAGTTCCTCAGGCGTCTTGAGAGGGAAATTTGCGTTCTTAAGTGCTCCACTGATCTGTGTGTGTATTTCTTCTTTCACTGACATGTTTTTGTCACCACCCTCCAATATGCTAGTTATAATTATATACTTAATCGGCATTATTATGTACAAAATACGATTACTACAGAATAATGACCTTGTATCAGCACAAGTGCATGGATGGCAAGTAGCTTCAGGGAAGGTTGCTATGGAGAAAATACACAACTCACTGCGACAATGTAAGGAACTGGAAGAGCTGAAAACTGAGATAGTTTTAATGCGCAGTGATTTTAACAGATTTCTGGAAGGCTCTGGGAGGTATATTGTGGAGCAAACCACCTCACAGTTAAGAAGCAACTTCTCTAAGGCACTCATTGATTATATCAGGAAGGATACCAATGACAGGCTGGAACAACATATGGTGCATGACTGCAAGATGTATGGGGGCTGTAGACAGAAATTCGAGGAGCTTCTAAGTGAAACATCTTATTTACTAAGTCAGGAAAGCGTGAGCAAGGACATAGTGGACCAATATTGGCAGAAGATTGATCAGTTATGCAAAATCACCGGCCAGCCTATGTGCGGCCAATGTTTCACGGAAGTCTCAAGGCTCTATGACAGCCAGATAGAGGCCATGCGTTCATTACAGATATACGAACGACAGAAAGGTGATCATAAATTGGAGGAAATACCTATCGAAGTGGTGGATTCCATCTGCGAACCACTTGCCAACAAGCAGCGTCTTCTCATCCTTAAAGCCCTTGCAGGCAGCCCACGGGGTTTTTCGGAACTCTCTCAGATAACCACTTTAAGGGGTGGTAATCTGCTCTTTCATCTACAGAAATTGCTGGATTCAAAGATGATCCTTCAGCATAGTGAAAGAACCGATTACCAGATAACTCGCAAGGGTTATACTACTCTGGAAGCTCTTTTAAGCATTTACTCCAGTCTAAAAGATGCCTGAAAAAATAAGAAAGGCAAATTCATCACAAAGGCCTTACCGTCACAAGCTCCCCTTCCTCGACCGCTGAAAGGATACTTTCTGCAACTGTTGAATCCTCTCTTACCTTGATATCTCCATGACGGCCCACAGTGGCACTGAACAAG
>JAHFZE010000253.1 GCA_020854785.1 Methanomethylovorans sp. | reverse complement strand
TAACGAGGACTGGACCCTCCGGATAGCTGACTCTTTCTGCGGATGGGCATTAAGCCTGAAGGCTAAAGACGTACCTGCAGCAGAAGTATTTGAGATCATCGAGAACATGTATAGATACAGTGGCTCCGGAATACCACTCGGTGGCTGCAAAGGAGTTACTGACGCTCTTATTGATGTAATATCCTCCTGCGGAGGGAAGATACATACATCCTCAGAAGTTTCCCGGATAATTATAGAAGACCAGAAAGCCGTGGGAATAATAGCTGATGGAAAAGAGTACCACGGAAACATTGTAATCAGTGACATAGGCCATATAGAAACAAGCAGACTATACGATACAAATACACTGATCGGAGATACTGAGAAATATCTTTCATCCATTAAAGCACTGAAACCCTCTGCTGGTGTTAAGATCTGCCTTTCATCGAAAGAGAATCTGATAGGCCATGCTGGTGTCCTCCTGACACCTTATGCCCGACGGGTCAATGGTATCAATGAAGTGACAAATATCGATCCAGCTCTTGCACCTTCCGGGAAACATCTGACAATGGCACATCAGTGTGTTGAGTGGGAAAAACTTGACCGGCTGGAAGAAGAAATAGACCTCGGTCTGAAAGACCTATCCGAGATCTTTGTTGGTAGAGATTACGAAGTACTTCTTATTCAGTCATATTCCGGAGAATGGCCAGTGAATCGTTCGTCCTCCGGTACGGACCTTACCAATAGGACACCCATAGAAGGCCTTTATGTAGTTGGAGATGGTGCAAAAGGCAAAGGTGGCATAGAAGTTGATGGTATCGCACTTGGCGTAAGAAACGCCATGAAAGACATCCTGAATTACGGGACTCAATCGATAGGTTAAATTTATGGTAACCTATATAGACCAACGAAAACGCATGACAGATTTTGTTACATTTTCCCGCAATGTATTCATACCCGTGACCAATGTCTGCAGGAATAGATGTGGATATTGTACTTTCAGATGTGAACCTGATGAACCAGGATCACGCTTCATGTCACCCGAAGACGTTGTCCCAATACTCAAAGAAGGAAAGAAAACAGGCTGCACTGAAGTACTTTTTACATTCGGGGAATATGCCGAAGAGGTTCCCGAATATAAGAAATGGCTTGGAGAACTGGGCTATTTGTCTAATGTGGAGTATGTGGTAGACCTCTGTAAACTGGCAATAAAGATCGGCCTTCTACCACATACAAACGCAGGTGTTCTGAACTATATGGAACTTGAAGCCCTGAAACCCTGGAATGCAAGTATGGGACTCATGCTGGAAACTACAGGCATGGTAGCTGCTCACTTGAATTGCCCGGGGAAACAGCCTGATATCAGGATCAAGACAATAAAATATGCAGGTGAGTTGCAGATACCTTTCACAACTGGCATACTTGTGGGTATTGGAGAGACACTGGACGACAGGATAGATTCCCTGCAGTGCATTGCCAATCTGCACGAGGAATACAGGCACATACAGGAAGTAATAGTACAGAACTTTATACCAAAACCCGGGACCTCCATGGAAAAACAATCCTCTCCTGGCATAGAGGAGATGGTACAGATAGTTTCCATCGCACGGGAGATATTACCTGCCGACATAGCCATTCAGGTGGCTCCGAATCTGATAGATCCATATTTACTGATCAAATACGGAGCTTCGGATCTGGGCGGTATATCCCCTACGACCATCGATTGGATAAATCCAGAAACAGAATGGCCCACAGTGGACAATTTACGAGGGATGCTCAAAGATATATCTCTGAGAGAAAGACTACCCATTTACCCTGATTACATAAAAAAAGGATGGTACAGTAAGAACTTAAAACCACTTATTAAATCCATGGCTGACAATGAAGGTTATAGACGATCCAAGTGACAAAGGACTTTCCTTTATTTTATTTAGATAATGCTTTATATTTTGAACCAATTGAGCATACTATTCCAACACACTAGTCTGGTCATACTATGATGTCAAAGATTGATGAAGAGCTGGTGGAAAGAGCCTACAACGGAAAAACCAGCAGTGAAGATGCGCTTTTGCTTCTGGAAGCTGAACCGTTCGAACTTTTCAGGTTTGCTGATAATTTACGCTACGAAGCCGTCGGTGACATTGTCACCTATGTAGTGAACCGCAACATTAACTTTACTAATCGTTGCATAGGAAGATGTGGTTTTTGCGCCTTTAAAGAGAAAAACGGATACATCCTTAGCACTGAGGAAATACTTGCCAAAGTAGAAGAGGCCCATAAAGCAGGTGCAACAGAGGTTTGTATCCAGGGAGGCCTCTTACCAGACGCTGGTCTTGAGCTATATACCGGCATCTTAGAAGCAGTGAAAGAGGAATATCCGTCAATTCACATACATGCATTCTCCCCGATGGAAGTATATCATGCTGCAAGGACCAGTGACCTGAGCATCGAGCAAGTATTGAGCGAACTGAAAAAATCTGGTCTTGGGACCATACCAGGCACTGCAGCTGAAATACTCTGTGACCATATAAGAAAAGAACTGTGTCCAGGCAAGCTACTGACAGCACAATGGAGAGATGTGGTCACATCGGCCCACAGAAAAGGTATCCGTACAACTGCTACAATGATGTATGGACATATTGAGTCCTGGCAGGACAGAATAGAACATATGATGATAGTGAGGGATATCCAGAAAGATACAGGTGGTTTCACTGAATTCGTACCCCTGCCATTCATGCCTTATAATAATCCCATCGGAAAGAAAATGATAGATGAAGGGCGCTATGCCACCACGGGCATCGATGACCTCAAAGTGTATGCACTCTCTCGCATAATCTTCCACAGACACATCAACAATGTTCAGGTAAGCTGGGTAAAACTTGGGAAAAAGTTGGCTCAGGTGGCTCTCTACTGTGGAGCTAACGATCTGGGAGGGACGCTCATGGAGGAAAGTATCTCTATTGCAGCTGGTGCAAACAATGGCACTTCGATCCCTGTTCAGGAGCTTGAATGGATGATCAAAGGAGCAAGCCGGATCCCAAAACAACGGACAACTCTGTACGAGATAGATAAAATAGAAGATATATCTCTTGGCAACCGTCCAAGGGAGGCTGGCAATGCTGTCATTTATTCCTGAAGATATAAGAGAGAAGGCCCATGAGGGAGAAATTACCCTGAAGGATGCCCTTGAACTTGCAAAATTGTCTCCTCTGGAACTTTTTAACTTTGCAGATGAACTTCGTTCAAATACTGTAGGTGATGTGGTCACATATGTTGTGAACAGGAACATCTACATTACCAATATGTGCAGGGGAAACTGCGGTTTCTGTGCGTATCGTTCTGAAAAGGGATTCATGCTTGGAATGGGCCAGATACTTGAAAAAGTATCAGAGGCCAGTAAAGCCGGTGCAGTGGAGGTCTG
>JAHFZE010000254.1 GCA_020854785.1 Methanomethylovorans sp. | reverse complement strand
ATAACTTATGATGCTTACAACTATGATGTACCCCTTGAAAAACTGAACGAAAACACCTATATCATGCGACTGGACCGTGGACCCACTGCTTCCTTCAAGGATTTTGCAGCTCGTCTGATGGCCAGGCTCATGCAATATTATCTCAAAAAAGAGGACAAGGACATAACCATTCTTACTGCCACTTCAGGAGATACAGGGAGTGCGGTTGCTCATGCTTTCTATGGACTTGATAATGTAAGGGTCATTGTACTTTTCCCACGTACTGAGGTTTCTGAACGTCAGCGCAAGCAGATGACCACTCTCCAGAAGAACATAAGTGCAATAGCCATCGACGGCAAGTTCGATGACTGTCAGGCTATGGTCAAGAGTGCTTTCTCAGATGAACAGCTAAGACACCTTAACCTGTCCTCGGCCAACTCTATAAACATTGGCCGCCTTATCCCGCAGTCTCTTTACTATATTTATGCATATGCTAAACTCTGTAACTATCCAGAAGAGCTAGTTTTCTCAATACCCTCTGGCAATTTTGGGAATATGATGGGGTGTGTACTGGCAAAGACAATGGGTCTTCCTGTAAAGAAGATCATTGCATCCGTGAACGAGAACGATGAGGTCCCTTCATTCCTGAGCACCGGTGAATATCATAAGATAGTTCCATCCCTCAATTGTCTTTCGAACGCAATGAACGTAGGCCATCCGAGCAATCTGGCAAGGCTTATTACTGTGTATGGCGGCCAGATGGATGAAAAGGGCAATATTAACAAGATGCCGGATATGGAACAGCTCAGAAAAGATATTTATTCCATTTCTGTGACCGATGAAGAAACAAAGGCCATGATGCGAGATATTCTGGACAGTTATGGTATTCTTATTGAGCCTCACGGGGCTGTGGGAATAAAAGGTCTATCTGATTACAGGAAAAAGACCGGGGATAAAACAATTGCAGTGACACTGGAAACTGCGCATCCTGCAAAGTTCCCAGCAGAAGTGAAAGCGGTGACAGGTATTGATCCTGAGCTGCCCAGCAGCCTTAAAGAAATAGAAGCAAAGGAAGAGCACATGGATCTCCTTAGCACGGACTATGAGAAGTTCAAAGAGTACCTGCTATCAAAACTTGGCTGAGCCTCTTTTTGAGGCTTATGCTCTCCTTTATATCTTATCTGTCCACTGACCTGACCAACAATAGCAGTATTATCTTTTAGTGGCATTTAGAGATAATATTTAGATATCAAACAACAGCTATATTGTATATATGATAAACAATTCTGCAAAGGTCAATTCTTCTGGAATTGCTTTCGATGTTCTGGAAACAATGTCGCGGATCCTCAATAAAGCCGCTGCAATTGAAAAAGAACCAGTCGATATAGGTCATGGTATACTTCTGTATGCATCAGAAGTGCATTTAATAGATATGGCAGGACGTTATCCGGAAGAAGGTATTTCCCAGATAGCAGCCAGGCTTGGTATCACAAAGGGTGCTGTTTCCCAGACAGCAAAAAAGCTTGAAGATAAAGGCTATATTGAGCGTGTTAAAAGCAGCATGGACAAAAAATCAGTGTTTCTCAGGCTGACCGAACATGGAAGGGATGCCTTCCACTGGCATTCTGCCTATCACGAAATAGTGAATAAGGGTATAGCTGAACAAGTATCAAAGTTATCTCACAGGGATGTTGAGAATGTTTTTTCAATTCTTATGCAAATGGAAAGCATGCTTGACAATTGCTCCGCTGTAAGAAAAAAATTAGCCAACAGTTCGTGCTGGAGAGGCTCGGAGCATCCAGATGAGGACCGCTCACAAAGCATTATATGAATGGCTGACCGATACCAGCTATCCTGGAAAAGGGTTGAGCCTTTAGCTCATGGCACTGTTAATTCTGGTGTTTTCTCGACCAGCACTTTGTCTATTCTGTTGCCATCCATATCCACCACTTCATAACGCAGCCCTTTCAATTCTATGTGTTCCCCAGTTTTTGGTATTCTCTGCAAGACGTACATGATCAAGCCGGCGATGGTCCTGTAATATCCTTCCTCCTCTTCAGGAAAGGAATCTACGGATAATATGTCCTTTAGTTTTTCAATGGATGTGTCTCCATCAATGAGCCATGATCCATCTTCTCTTACTACAACAGGTGTCTCCAATGGTTCTCCAAGAGTGCGGACATCGCCCACGATAGCTTCGAGGATATCATGCAGGGTAATGATCCCCTGGAGACTTCCGTACTCATCAGTGATCAGAGCAATATGTACTCCAAGCTCCTTGAACAATTCAAGGAGTTTCAGAACAGAGATGGCTTCGGGTACAAAAAGAGGTTGCGTCACATTAGCTCGTATGTCAACTTCACCGGATTCCACTAATTTTGCCAGTATGTGCTTTACGGATACCATACCTACAATATTGTCCAGGTTCCTTTCGTAAGCAGGAAAATAGGAACGACCACTGGCGATCATCTTCTGCAGGTTCTCATTGACGTTATCGGTCAAGTCCAGAGCAATAATATCACTGCGATGGGTCATTAGTGATTCTACTCTGAGATCACCTATCTCAAGTACTCCTTCTATCATGCTCAGCTCTGCTTCCTCGAACACTCCTGCTTCGGTCCCCTCTTCAAGCATGATCTTGATCTCTTCCTCTGTTACCGGTGGTCCATTGATCTTCTGGATCTTCAGTATCCGCAGCACGGCTTCGGTGGACACACTAAGAATAATTACCAACGGTCTTGCGACGGTTGAAAGGAAAAGCATGGTTCTTGCAACTTTAGAGGCAATAACTTCTGCTTTATTGAGTGCGAGCTGTTTTGGGACAAGCTCTCCAAATATCAAGGTAAGGTAGGTTATTATCAGTACCACAAAAGTGATACTCACTGCACTGCTGTATGGAGCAATGGCTGGAAAATCCCTGAGATAGACTGCAAGACCTTTTGCTACGGTGGCTCCACCGAATGCACCGGCGAGGATGCCCACAAGAGTGATCCCTATCTGAATGGTCGAGAGGAATGGAGTCAATCTGTTAGAGAGTTCAAGTGCAGCCATTGCCCCTGTATCTCCTTCTTCTGCCAGTTGCTTGAGTCGCGTCCTTTTAGCTGAAACAAGGGCAAATTCAGACATAGCAAAGATGCCGTTGACTATGATCAAAACAATTATGATAACGATCTCAAATGTATAAGACATTTTACAAGTATATACCCGGGTTATAATTTAAAGTTAATTCATTGTTCTCCTGTTAAGCAATTTTTTGCTGCCTTTTGCAGAGCAGGAGCTATAGGTAGTAGTAGCAGTTTCACATCACTTTGAGTGAAATCAGTTTAGCAGCTATACTTAAATAGTTTAGTATCTATACTACATGTTCGCTTCTTACTATTTGATTACAGTAACATGTTTCATGGTGTATGAGGTTTTACGCACCTATCATAGAACTAACGGAGGACAAATGTCGCAATACATGTTTGGGCCAATAGGGCTGTCTGATCAGAAGGCAGTGATAGACCTTTTCAATCATTACATAGAGCACAGTTTTGCAGCTTATCCGGAACATAAGGTGCCTTATGAGTTCTTTAACATGTTCCTTGGTATGTGTAAGGATCATCCCTCGGTCACAGTAAAGGATGATGAAGGCATGCTTGCAGGTTTTGGTATGCTCCGTTATCATAACCCCATACCGGCATTTTCTCATACGGCAGAGATCACATATTTCATAAGGCCTGAATTGACAGGTAAAGGTCTTGGTACACAGATGCTGGAATACCTTATAGCCGAAGGAAAAAAACGTGGGATCTCCAATATTCTCGCAAGCATTTCCTCGCTTAACGAAGGCAGTATCCGTTTCCATCAAAAACATGGTTTTACCGAATGTGGCAGATTCCGGGAAGTCGCCAGAAAAAAGAGCACATTCTTCGATGTTGTCTGGATGCAGAAGAACATTGGATAAACAGTTCTTTTCTGCAATGCTACATTTCTAATGCTGCACAGAGTTGCTCTTCAGCTGAAATCTTGTTTCTGTCTGTTTTTTTCAATCTTTATGAGCCTGAGGGAAAGGAATACGACAATGTATATGATAACAGCTGCAACCAGAAATGACATTGCTTTCAGCTGGGTGTACAACACTCCTCCTGCAAGAAGTCCGATTATGCTTGCCAAACTACTGGCGCTCATAGCAAATCCCTGTACAGAGCCCTGGTAGGTCTTTCCTGCCAGCTTGGAGAGCATGGACAGGACACAGGGCCACATTATCCCGTTACCGAGTGCGAAAAAGACAGCCGCCAGATATAAAAGGAATATATTTCCGGGAACTATCAGGATGAACTGCAGTCCCAGGATGAACCCTCCAGCCACGATCAGAACTGATTCAGCATAGCGGGTGGCGAGTTTGCCAAGGATTGGTCCCTGGACAAATGCCATCATTGCACTGAGCACAGAAAAATAAATGCCTAACTCGGCTGGGCTCCATTCCAGGGAAGTGGCAGCGAATACGGGAAAAGCTGTATAGTATATATTGAAGCCCAGAAAGATGAGGAAATAAAGGACCATCATAAATGGGATGTATTCGAGCTTGAAAACTTCACTGAATGTTATTCTTTTCCCGCCTTCCGGCTGATAACATTCCTTTTGTTCCTGTCCTAGTAGCTTGTTGATGCTTTTGGTCTT
>JAHFZE010000142.1 GCA_020854785.1 Methanomethylovorans sp. | reverse complement strand
TGCTGATGTAACTGCAATAAGCTCATCACCTTTTTCATGGAAGCATTTCAGGAGTGCAGCAACATGGCGGATCTTTTCTCCATTTGCTACCGAAGTACCACCAAATTTCATTACGATTCTCATATTCATATCACACTTTCTACGGTTATGGATTGCACTATAAAGAAGATTGTGTGATATAAAGATTATGAACACATCAGATAAGATCAATGCATATTTATTCTTAGCTGAACTTAAAGATCACAATTCCTATTGCTATGATGACTATGAATAGTATTGGCATGAAGCTGTCAGTATTCACATGATCAGCTCCACTGCTGTTTTCGTCATTGTGGGATGCTGATGAGAGATCCTGTATGCCTTCTGTAGCAGAGCTGCTCAGATCTTCCTTATTAGAGTCGATGCTATCAGGTATCGACATGAAAGGCTCTGTGTCATTACTTTCAGTTCCATATACATTTTCTGATATATCTTCGGATACATCTTCTACCTTATCTTCTTCCAGATCGGGTCTCTGTGTCACATCTTTAAGGATCACAGTGGAACTGGTTGAAGACTCAAAAAATTTACTTGCCCTCGCTATGAATATGGTACGTGGAGTTCCTTCCTCATTTTTTGAATAGCTGAATATGTCTCCTATCTCCAGTTCTTCTTTCTTCAGTGATCTGCCATCCTTGCTCAGTTCAAGGATCACAGAGTCTTCTTCCATGTCACTTGCGTCCAGAGTGTAACCTTCTTCAAGGGAAAGAGTTTCTCCAACTTTTACAGACTTTGAAGTATCCAGCATAAGGAAATCGTCATCTCCCTGCTCGGGGTCCAGGAACTGTTCTATCTTCACTTCAACATATATCTTGTCTTTTTTATCATTAAAATCCGTGGGTGTAATTCTGAGTACGACGTAATCCATTTCCTTTTCTTCTTCGTTTTTATCGGTCTCTTTTATGGTGACCATGTACTCAAATGGTTTATCTTTGTCTCCAAAAGAATCCCCTATGTCGATCTCTTCATCTTTATAATACACTTTTACCAATATATCGCCGGAGCTTTTGCTGGTATCTATGAGCTTGAAAGAATAACCTTGCTCTAAATGTACAATATCACCTGCACCCAGAATTTCCTCAGAGTAATATATCATCGCTTCCTCTTCAGTTGAACAATGAACAGGAGAAGATAACAGGAAGAATGATGTTATTACACAGACAAACACAAAACGTATATATCTCATAGGGACCACTATCATACAAGTTAAGGGACGCTACATGCGACTGCATGCTTGTTTCTTCTATTAGTTGATTAGTCTGTCGGTTTTAAGATCCCAGGTGTATATCATGAAGTATGTAATACTGATCGGAGATGGTATGGCGGATGAACCCATTGCTGAACTGGGAGGAAGAACTGTACTCCAAAAGGCAAGAACACCCAACATGGACCATATTGCTGCCCATGGAAAAGCGGGACTGGCTCAGACAGTCCCGGAAGGTATGCATCCGGGAAGCGATGTTGCGAACATGTCCATTGTAGGATATGATCCTAAAAAGTATTACTCAGGCCGTGCTCCTCTCGAAGCTGCCAGCATGGGTATTGGACTGGATGCTGATGACGTTGCTTTCAGATGTAACCTTATAACGATAGATAACGGAATTATTGCCGACTATAGTTCCGGACATATTTCCAGTGAAGAGGCCAGGGAACTCATACAGGCTGTAGATGCAGAATTAGGTAAGAACGGGACCAGTTTTTATCCGGGGATAAGCTACAGGCATCTGATGGTAACAAAGAATAACTTTGGTGCCGAGGCTGAATGCACACCTCCTCATGATGTGATAGGTGAGAAAAAGGAAGACTATATGCCAAAAGGTAAGGATAGCATGGCATTAAGCGAGTTGATCGATTCTTCCATGCCTATCCTTAATAAGCATCCTGTGAACCTTAAAAGGATAGCAGGAGGCAAAAATCCAGGTAATTCTATATGGTTATGGGGGCAGGGCGGTGCGCCTGCATTTCCTTTGTTCAAGGATCTGTATGGAAAGACCGGAGCCATCATCTCCGCGGTAGATCTAGTGAAGGGGATCGGAATATACGCAGGTTTCGATGTTATCGATGTTCCTGGAGCAACAGGTTATCTGGATACCAATTACAGGGGAAAGGCCGAGCATGCGCTGCAAACTCTGAAGGACCACGATTTCGTTGTCGTGCATGTGGAAGCTCCTGATGAGGCTGGGCATATGGGAGATGCAAAGGCCAAGATCCAGGCTATTGAGGATTTCGATGAGAAGGTTGTTGGTACTATCCTGCAGGGTACTAATGCTATGACCGAAGATGTGACCATCCTGGTAATGCCTGACCATCCAACCCCTGTACATCTGAGGACGCATACCTCCGATCCCATACCTTTTGCAATCTACTCCACCAATGAGAAACATCCCGACAATGCCACAGCATTCAATGAAGTTGATGTTCGGAAGGGGTCCTATGGGGTTGTGTATGCTGCTGATCTGGTAAAGATCATGATCCAAAGGCACACATAAGATCACAGTATGTTTTTTTCAGGGCTGGTCAAATTTATATAGCCGAGCAACAATACATTTTATTGGGGTTATGCGGGGGAATGGCGTATCCCCAATACTCAAAGGAGTGGATCATTATGAAACAAGGTATTACAAGATGGACACCTTCAGGTATGTCTAAATGGGACCCCTTTGAAGAGATAAGCAGGATGCAGGAACGTCTGAGCCAGCTATTCAGTGAACTGTCGCCTTCAGGTGAAATGAAGATCTTAGACACACTTTCACCCATGATGGACGTGCAGGACAAGGAAAAAGAGATAGTTGTAAAGGCGGACATGCCCGGAGTAGACAAGAAAGATGTGGAGATCGATATTAAGAACAATATGCTCTACATTAATGCAAATACGCATCGCGAAAAGGACGAAGAGAAGGAAGGATATGTGATGCATGAACGTGCATTTTCACGGTTTGCAAGGACTTTCAGCCTGCCTGCGAACGTTATGGCGGAAGGGGCAAAAGCCAAACTGGAAGATGGAGTTCTGACCATAAACATACCTAAGGCCGAGATCGAGGAAAAGCAGAAGATACTTATCGAATGATCTCGGTATAAGTTTCAAGGCACGTCCATAAATGATGGACGTTCCATATCTCTTTTTAGTCAGTTCTATAGTTACGGCATCAGGGAAACGACCTCTTCATATTTTGCTCAGTCGGGGTAACTATCATCATCGCCGCATCTGTTTATATGTAGATAGGCTTATTTATGCCTAATGACCTGTTAGCACCAGGTGTAATTTTTGAGATTAGAGGCTTTTGCAGTGGAAGACATCCCATTGATAAAAAAAGGGGATGATCTCGCACAGATCATTTGTGAAAGAACAGATGTCCTTGATGAGGATATCATAGTTATAGCCTCCACCGTTGTAGGGAAAGCTGAAGGAAGGACTTTTTCCCTGGAAGGTATAGTTCCTGGTGCAGAGGCAGTGGAGTTCTCCAAACATACTCGTTTCACTCCCGCGTTTATACAAGCGGTGCTGGAAAGGAGCAGAGAATGCCTGATTTCTTCACCAGTATTGCTTGTGGAGATGAAAAATGGTCATATATGCATCAATGCAGGCATCGATGAGTCCAACGTTGAAGGTGATATGCTTCTGGAGCTTCCTGCAGATTCTGATGCAAGCGCTGAATATATTGGAAAGAGGATCGAGAGCTACACTGGTACACAGATCAGTGTGATTATTACCGATACAAATGGAAGAGCTTTTAAGCGCGGCCAGACTGGGGTTGCTGTAGGTGTATATCGTATCCATCCTCTTAAAGACTGGAAGGGACAAAAAGATATGTTCGGTAAAGAATTGCAGATCACAGAGGAAGCAGTCGCCGATGAGATCGCAGGGGCTGCTAACCTGCTCATGGGAGAAGGTAATGGAGGTTGTCCTGTAGTGATCATACGTGGTCTTAGATTCAGCTCCAAAGATAATGCATCTGTAAAAGAAATGTATAGGTCTGATGAAGAAGATCTGATCAAAAAAAGTCTCAGATATCTAAGGGACAGAGGATAGAGGCATATTCACCAATTCCACCCCGGCCTCAGCAAAGAACTCAATTGAATCCTTGTCAGGATAGGATTGCAGGAACACAACTCTTTTGATATTTGAGTTGATGATCATCTTGGCACACAGGATGCATGGCTGATGTGTGCAGTACAGAGTTGCCGAATCTATACTCACGCCGTACAGTGCTGCCTGAATGATGGCATTCTGTTCTGCATGCACTGCCCTGCATTTCTCGTGGCGTGTTCCGGATTCAATGTTATTCTGCTGTCTGATACAGCCAATATCAAGACAATGGGCCATGTTCCTGGGGGCACCATTATAACCGGTTGAAAGTATCCTTTTATCTTTAACGATCACAGCACCCACCTGATTTCTCAGGCAGGTTGACCTTTTTGCCACAACGGTAGCTATCTCGAGGAAGTATTCGTCTAATCCCGGTCTCTCTGTCATCGACTTATAAAAATAGCAAGTAGTATATATAAGTTGTAGTGTATGTTGGAAACGAAAAATAAATCTTAATTTCCATCACTCTTACACTCGTGGAGCATCAGAAGATGAGTCTATCTCTTACGGAAAAACTGGATTCGTTCGTAAGGAAGCACAACGACCGACAATTGCTGGTTTTGCCTGTTGCTACCTTCCTTATAGCCGTATTAATCATTGCCTTCACCTTAGCCACGACTGGCGCACCGGTGAAACTGGGCATGGAATTCAAAGGTGGTACAATGGTCTCTCTGACCACCGATACACCCGCAACTGCTCTCAAGGAAAAGTATTCCACTTATCCTCTGACCGACGTACGACAGACAGGCACAAGGACGGTCATGCAATTCGGTCCTATGTCCAGTGAAGAACAGCTAAGCCTTACCCAGGATGTTACAGATACTTATGGGAATGTGGAAATTAGGCAGATAGGACCGATCTATGGGAAGGATCTGCAGAAACAGGCAATAAAAGCAGTCATTTTCTCCTTTTTGGGAATGGCCATCGTTGTTTTCATAATATTCAGAACCTTTGTTCCCTCTGCTGCAATTGTGTTGTCGGCTTTCTCTGACATTATGATCGCAGCTGCTTTTATGAATGTGGCTGGTATAGAGCTCTCCTTGGGCACTGTAGCGGCACTGCTTATGCTTATAGGTTATTCTGTAGATAGCGATATATTGCTCACTACCAGGCTGCTCAAGCGAAGAGGGGAGGTCGAAGAGAACATAACAAATGCTATGGGTACGGGTATAACAATGACAACAACTACTCTTGCAGCCCTGACAGTGATGTATATCGTGACCACATATTCTTATTTGGTCATACCTTCTTTTTCCCAGATCAATCTGCTTTCGGATATCTCAATTGTCCTCATATTTGGACTTGTAGCTGATATTCTTTATACCTGGTTTATGAATGTGTCTATTTTGCGCTGGTATATTCAAAAAGAAGGAACAAAGATAGCAAGGAGGAGGAGAGCATGAGAGAAGATGAGGAACCAAAAAGCATATTCAGGGATCTACGGGTAATGATCTTCATAATTGCTCTTCTGGGATCGATAGTTTTCATTCATCCTGGATATAACTCTGAAGAAGGATTTACGACTAACTTAAAGTATGGACTGGACCTTGAAGGCGGATCATGGTTGCAGGTTAAGCTTCAGGGTGCACTGGTACAGGTCGATGCAGACACAAATATGCTGCTGAAGGCTCTTATAGAACCCTTGATAGGTAATACTATCGAGATCACCAGTTCAACAGCCACTGTCAATTTACAAGGACAGGCCCAAACCCAGGTTATCACTTTCACAACTCCTGGTACCGTCACAAATTCTCAGATGGATCTTCTGGGATTGGGTGAATACACCATCAGTAAGCAAAATGAACTTACTCAGGTCAAACTGACCACCTCTAAAGAAAACCTTATTGATTCCTATCTAGGTAATTCATTAAAGGCTGAGATCGTCCCGATGGTTACTACTGATGGGGTGGAATATGAGATAAGGACAGCAGTCACAGAGCAGCAGATAGAAAGCCTGATGAACGCGGTTGGCGGTTCGATTGTTAAAAATGCTGATGGCAGTTCGCGATACAAAGATAGGGTAAGGACAGAGACACGTGATCTTACCAAAACCATCCTGAGTGAAAAGATGAATTCTCTGGGACTTAAGGACATACCTGTAAAGACAGTGGGTGATGAATACATCCTCATCGACTTTGCAGGCATCGATCTGGCAACGGCAAGAGAGATCGCAGAAAAGCCCGGTAAATTCGAAATACGTATCCAGATAACAGGCAATGAAACAAAACATGTGCTATATGGAGAAAATATAGAGAGCGTTGGGATAGTTGGTTATAATGAGATGGATGGAATGTGGTTCACTCCCTTTACTCTCACTGAAGCAGGAGCTCTGGCCCTGCAGAAAGCAGCTATCGAGACCGGAGCTACCAGGAACCCCATGGAGCATAATCTGATAATGTTACTTGACGGCAACGAGGTATATAGTGCTCCTCTAAGTAACTCTGCTGCTCAACAATTGGAAACAGGCCCTATCTATTCCTGGCAGTCTTCCACAGGTTCTGGTGATGAGGGTAAGGAAAAAGCACAGCAACTTCAGATCCATTTGAGGGCTGGTGCACTTCCTGTCAATGTGGAGGTCATAGGTGCAGGGCATGTAGATGCCACACTGGGCACACAATTTAAGAAAGAATCCGTGATCACAGGGTTTATAGTCCTGTTAGCAGTTGCTCTTCTGGTATACAGGAAATATCGCCAAAAGGAAATTCTCATCCCTATGGTAGGTACTTCTATAAGTGAGGTGATAATGATATTGGGTGTCGCCTCTGCCATAGGGTGGCAACTTGACCTGCCAAGCATTGCAGGTATCATCGCTGCCATTGGTACAGGCATTGATCACCTTGTTATCATCACTGACGAAGTATTATATGAAGGAAAATTGCCTCCTACAAAGGTGTATCTTTCCAGGATAACCAAGGCTTTTAGCATTATATTGGCTGCAGCAACAACAACTGTAATTGCCATGGGTCCTTTGGTATTGATGGGTTTTGGTTCTCTGAAAGGATTCGCTATCACTACCATAATAGGTGTGTTCATAGGTGTGGTAATAGCAAGGCCAGTCTACGGAAAGATGATAAACGAAGTATTGAAAGATAAAAGTGAGGGTCAGGTCTGATTCAGAACACAAGTTCAAAAGATCTCTGGATCGTGAAACATAGGCCTTCAAGGCTGGAGGAGCTTGTAGGTAATGAAGAGTCTGTGAACACCCTTCTCAGGCTTGCATTATCTCATAATGTTCCCCACTTATTGTTGTATGGTCCTGCGAACTCCGGCAAATCCAGCGCCGCCTTTGCATTGGCACATGAAATGTATGGAGAAGACTTTGAGAGGAATTTCACTTACTTCAATGCATCCGATTTCTTTGACAATGGTAAAAGTTATCTTGTCAGGGATAAGAGGTTCACTCGCATATTGGGCACTGATGACCCAAGGAAGATCCAGAAAAGTGTGATCTCCATTTTCAAGGAGATAATAAACGAATATGCAAGTATGGCACCAATAGATTCGGACTATAAGATCATATTCATAGACAGCTCCGAAACTCTTGATACGAATGCCCAGCATGCATTAAGGCGTATAATGGAAAAATACACTGCAACTTGCAGGTTCATTCTTTCCACTACTCAGCCCTCAAGATTGATAGCACCTCTGCGTTCCCGGGGTCTACAGCTTTTTTTCAGACATGTATCTGATGAAAAACTAGCTAATTTCATAAAGCATATAGCAGAGATCGAAGGTTTTCTGATCACAGAGGATGGCGTACAGGCGTTGTTGTATCATTCGCAAGGTAATATAGCAACCTCGCTCAATACATTACAGGTGGCAGTTATTCTCTCTCATGGTGAACCAATAGGGACCCAGGCCATATATACGGCTGCTGTCAGAGAAGAAGTAGGAGATGTACGACTACTCTTTGAAGCTGCAACGGTCGGGAATATAATAGAGGCCAGGAAAGTTATAGACCGTATGCTGGTAGATAACGGTTTTACGGGTAATGAGATACTAGAACGTCTTCACAGGATCGTTACAGGGTCCGGAGAACCTGAGCACAGGGTCGCAAGATGGACCATTAAGATCGCAGATGCTAATTTTAAAATGCTGCAGGCTGCAAACGACAGAATACAGCTTGAATCTCTTGTAACAGATTTCTGCAACTAATATAGAATAATGATTATGGATACAAATAGTGAATTCGCGCTGGCTTGCCGTGAGCTTCTGGAAATGGTGCTTAATGGCGAGATACGGGATCCTGATCAATTGGTTCAGGCAAAGAAACTTGCAAGTAAACGGCATAAACTTTCTTCTCTACCCACAAATGCGGACATTATCATTTCAGGGAGCGAAGAAGAGCAACTATTGGTACGGGCTTTCCTTAGAAAAAAACCTGTTCGTACCATCTCAGGTGTAGCTGTGATCGCAGCTATGACTTCACCTGCCCCATGTCCGCATGGCACATGTGTTCCCTGTCCCGGAGGCCCAGCTTCTTCTTTTTCCTCACCACAAAGCTATATGGGGCAGGAACCCTCTACAATGCGTGCTATCCAGTGTGAGTATGATCCATACAAGATAACCACTGCCCGTCTTGAACAATTAAAACAGATCGGGCATGATATAGGCAAAGCCGAATTGATCATTATGGGAGGAACATACTCAGCCCGTGCTTTAGACTACCAGGAATGGTACGTAAAAAGATGTCTTGAAGCCATGAACGATTTTTTTGATACCAAATGGCGTGAACATGTCCATATCATTGGCAAGACACTTCCTTACATCACTCTTGAGGATGTGCAGCAGGCCAATGAAACTGCGAAGGTCCGTAATGTGGGTATGACTTTTGAGATCAGGCCAGACTGGGCTAAGGAAGGACATATAGATGTTTTATTAAAATTAGGTGCCACCAAAGTCGAGATCGGAGTGCAAAGCACTTATGATTTTGTACTTTCCAGGATCAACCGTGGGCATACTGTTGCAGATACCATTGAGGCTAACAGGGTTTTGAGGGACAGTGCCCTGAAAGTAGGTTTTCATATGATGCCACATCTTCCTGGTATGGACATTGAAGGGGATGTGCGTAATTTCAGGAAACTGTTCAGAGATAGCAGATTCAGACCGGATTACCTTAAAATATATCCGACACTGGTCACAGAGGGAACAGAACTTCATAGAATGTGGGAGAATGGGGAATATGAGGCCCTGACAGATGAAAATGCTGTGGAGTTGCTTGCTCGGATAAAATCCTTCCTTCCCAAATGGGTAAGGTTGCAGAGGATACAGAGGGATATACCCGCTCACCAGATACTTGCAGGTACCCGCAAAAGTAATATCAGGCAACTTGCCAGAAACTCATTGGAAGAACATGGTGGATCATGTCAATGTATTCGATGTCGTGAGGTGGGTCATAATATTCTTAGCGGAAGGGAACCACATCCTGATAACATTAAGTTGGTTGTGGAAAAATATGATTGCTGCGGGGGAGTAGAGCATTTCATATCTTTTGAAGATGTGGCATCGAATATACTTATAGGTTTTCTTAGATTGAGGTTCCCCTGTGATCCTCATAGGCTGGAACTTCAGAATTCGGCTCTGGTAAGGGAATTACATATATACGGATCAATGGTCCCTGTAGGTGTAAATGCAAAAAGGTATGATTGGCAGCACAGAGGTTACGGGGGAGAATTGCTTGCATATGCCGAAGAGCTGGCAAAGGATGCGGGCTTTGAAAAGATATCTGTTATAAGTGGTATCGGAGCTAGGGAATATTATCGTAAGCAGGGTTATATTTTGGATAGAGCCTATATGTCTAAGTGGTTTTAGATACGTTTTTTACCAATGCCTGCTAATTGGTCATGACTATAATGAGAAATGATCAAGATCAAATGTCGGAAAAAGAGATTCTGCAGCGGATCCTTGAAATACTGGTCAGCATAGATCAGAAAATAGACCGTTTGGTTCCAAAAGGCATATCGCTGAACAGAACAACTTCATTGGAAGGTGAGAAAGAAGGTCCATACACTGGTCTGGATGTCATGACATTGCTTTCCTTGCCGGAACATTTGAGGACTACAGCAACAATACTATTTGAACTTGGAACGGCTACTGCTGAAGATGTATCCAGGGCAACACTCAAGGAAAGAGCAGTTGAAAGTGGCTACCTCAATCAGCTTGTAAGGATGGGACATGTGACCAAATACCGTACTGGTAGAAAAGTATATTTTTGTATCAGTGGTAACAAGAAAACGGATTGAAGGGCTATATGGCCTTTTTTTATACTAGGTGATGTTGTGGGGGTAACTGTAGCTGTACATTCTTCTAAAGGCGGGACAGGAAAGACGTGCATATCCGTGAACCTTGCTGCATTATTGGCTCTTGAGGGTTACAATGTTTGTCTTCTGGATATGGACCTGAAAGCTCCTTGTCTGTGTACTTTCTTTAATAGATATCCAAAATGGTGGCTAAACGAATACCTTGATGGTAAATGCGACATTGATAGTATATTGTATGATATTACCTCTCAGTTTGGGACAAAAGGTAGATTTTTTATAGGCTTGTCTAATCTGGATATTGCCGCTGTCAGGCAAATTTCCAATATGGATAGAAAGTGGCAGGCAAAGGCATTGAAGTTACTTCTGGAAGCTAAAAGGTCGATATTCATGAACGGGGTCGATGTATTGATCCTGGATACAGGACCTGGTGTGGAGTTCGAATCTGTGAATGCTATCGCTATTGCAGATCTGGTATTGTCTGTCATCAAGCCTAACAAGATAAGCTATGTTTGTACTGAGCAACTTGTAAAGGGGGTTTATATGACACTGGAAAAAAAATGTTATCTGGTAGAGAATATGTGTCATATGTTATCCATTGACATGTCCGGAAAGAAGGAGGTTTTTGGTCTTCCTGTAATTGCATCAATACCTTGTATCTGCGACATTCCCATGAAAAACGATACCTCTATAATAGGTTTAACAGATCCGGACCACAGATTCACAGTTTCGATCAAAAGAATATGTAGAACAATAGAAGAGCACATAGGTAAAAAATGATCTATTTTTCCTGATCATCCAGGATCTTCTTTACTTCTATCTGCATATAGTCTTCAATTGTTCCTTCTTTTATTTCTCTGGCTTTGTCTTCGAAGGTTTTTATATCCTGCAGGATAACACGGACAATTAGGAACAATACATATACAACAAAGGCAGAGCATAGAGCAAGCACGGACCTCTCGACAGGATACAGAAGAGTCACCGAGATGAACATTGCAGGTGGCAGGTCATAAAATATAAGAGCTGTTGTAGAACCTACAATGTGATCAGCAAGTACGGAAATGGAAGCTATTAGGAATAGATATACAAAAAGAAAAAATTTTGACGCGGAGATCTTCTTACTATACTTATCATCAAATTCATAAAATATGATGAGTAGTAGAATATGATACCATGGGTAATAGAATACGGTCCTTCCTGTAGAAAAAGCATACCATGCCACAAGTGGGATGGTATAAAGCGCTAAGGCCATTTTTTTCCTTCCAGAAAGCAGAAGACCTCCTATCAATGAGGAAAATACAACGAAAAGCGGGCTTATTAGATGAAACCCATCCTTTGAAAAAAAATGGGGATTAGTTATCCCATGTAACAAAATACCTGAAAGAGATATGAAGGGTCCAAGGACAGGACCAAAGACCATTCCGTTCAATGCGCCGAAAGAAACTACTGAGCTGATGTGGGAGCCTTCTATACCTACTACATTTGTAATATCAGGGAGCCAGCTTGCAAAATACGTAGCTGTTGTGGCAAATAAAACTGAAAGTACTAATACATCTCTTGAAGGACGCAACATTTCCATAAAACATCTTTTCACATCGATACCTTAAAGGATAACATGATTTAAATCTTATTATTTTAAATTTCTTCAGATACACTCTCAAAACCATTAAAGTCAATTTAAGTAAGTATGCCCATAAATATAGTAAATTACTTCATTTTGTAATAAAATTATATTAAACTATTGTTTATTTTCAAAGTACCTTGATTAAATTTTATCAAGCATTATTGGAATGAATCTAATTTTTTGTCATGTTGTGTCAGTGTATGTTGTTTTATGGAGATAGTTATCATTAACTATATATATGATAATATACATAGGTTTCGCGCTTTTGGTTAAAAATTTTATAACAGTTATCAGCTTTATACAAAGCGGGAGGTTAAATTGAAAATAAGAGTAGTAAGTTCAAAAGAAGAGATAGAAACCCTGCACCAGAGTGAGGAAATGATACATCTAGCTTTCAGGCCCTCAAACACAGATATCTTTTCAATGATTGCAAAATGCCCTAAACTCAAGGCTATTCATATGCCTACATCATATAAGAAAACACTTTCCAAGTCATCCCTTATGTTCCTGGAAATGCAGGGTGTAAAAATCCTTGAAGGTGATGTGTGGGGGCACAGAGAAGCAATAGAAGAGTATTCTGAGGTCTCACAGCATGTTTATGACAGGATCCGGGAATATAGGCAAAAGGGAATGTCCGATGAGGATATACTAAAACAGATGAGGACAGAGACCGGTTTAAGTCCTGATATCCTTTCTTTCCTTATTCGCAGAACTAAATGAGAGGAGTTTACCTCCCTCTATTTTATTCATAGGATCTCTGTATCAAGTTATTGATCTAGCTTTCATTTAAGGTTTTATACATCATAAGTTCTTCATCCCTTTTTATTATTTTTTTGAACATTGGTCATATAACCTTAAGTTTGCATGTCTTTAATGTAGTTTACAAACTTTCCTTAAGTGGGGCTTGGTGATACATGATATTTACTTGTAGGTCGAGTTTTTCTGTATATGTGTATTACAGTTGATGACGATCACATTTGTCCTAAAATTTAATATATGTCAAGAATATGTATTTCAATATCTAATTCTCTTTAATAAAGGTTATAGAATGAAAATAGATCAAATGATTCAGA
>JAHFZE010000326.1 GCA_020854785.1 Methanomethylovorans sp. | reverse complement strand
TGTTCGGCCTTGACGAGCTGGTAAGCGTGTCCATGATCCCGAAATCCATTACAACACCCATTGGAATAGAGCTCTCGAACCAGCTTGGGGGTCTGCCATCCATTACCGTGGCAGGCATAGTATTTACGGGCATATCGGGCGTGCTGCTGGGTCCCATGATATGCAGGCTGTTCAGAATACAGGACAAGGTGGCAGTGGGAATTGCCATCGGCACATCATCCCATGCCTTGGGAACCACCAAGGCGGTCGAGTTAGGAGAGACCGAGGGAGCCATGAGCGGTCTTGCCATAGGTATCGCCGGCCTTATCACCGTATTCCTCGCTCCCCTGATAGCGAAGATATTGATGTGAGAAGTTTACAGTACAGTCTGAAATATAAAACGGTCACAATAACAGACTATTTTTCCATTGCTTTTTTTCTCATATCCTGCGGGAACTTTTCAATCGCATATCTCAGCGAAGTTCTTGGCATGACCTTTTTGTTTTTCATCACGTATTCGAATATCTCCTGCTGATGAGCTTTGCCAGCTTCCTTGAGCATCCAGCCATAGCCTTTGCGCACAAGGTCATCTTCATCCATGAGCAAACTGTCAGCTATTTCCAGAACATCCTCCAGGAATTTTCCATTCCTTGCAGGCAATACAAGAGTTACCGCCGCAGCTCTCCTGAACCATCTGTTCTCAGATCGGGTCCATTCTTTAAGCCTGGAAAGGTACTGCGGATATGACTCCATAAAAGAAGCTACCGAATGATTGCACAATGTGTCGCATTTAGCCCAGTTGTTGACGTAGTTTTCTATCCATCCTTCAAATATCTCCAGATCCTCTGGCTCGTAGTACTCCCGCATACGATAGACCCATTCAAAAGCGATTGCAGATTCTTCGAACAGGTCTGACCCCAGCAGTTCTTCACATAACAAAAAGATAGTTTGCTTTTGTTCGTTCCTTATCTGTTTGAAGTACTTATCTGCTATCTTAAGGACAGTGGCTGCCTTTACACCATAGCAGTTGATCCCTTCCTTAAAAAAACGGGCAGCTGTTTCCTTTGTTCTTTCATCTGCATTGCTGGTCAGTTCCACCCTTATTTCAGATATCAGATCATCATACATTTGCTATCCTACCTGGGATTATTCTTTAAACATTGTAGAAAAGATAGAACTAAGTGTATTAACTGTTTATGGGTTAACTGTTAGTGAGCTTTACTGATAAGCAGTACCTCCGCCATTAGTATCTTTTTTGTCATCTGAGTTAGCTGCATACTGTGCATAGGCTTCAGCTGCTTTTTCATAGAGGTTCATAGCACTTCGGGAAGTTGTGGGCTTTATTCTGGCAATAGCTTTCCTGAAATGGGTCATGGAGATCCTTATCTCATTTGCCAGTACCTTCATTTCCTCTCTTGTCACACCTGGCAGGATCACTGTCCGCAGGGCCAGCATGGAAGCTTCCCTGCAGATGGCTTCGATATCCGCACCCACATAACCTTCTGTCATATCCGCAAGCAAATTAAGGTCCACATCCTCTGCGAGAGGTTTGCCCAGAATATGTATCTCAAAGATCTTCCTGCGACCTTCCCTTTCGGGTGGCTTCACGTAGATGAGCCTGTCAAACCTTCCAGGGCGCAACAAGGCAGGGTCGATGATATCAGGCCTGTTGGTGGCAGCTATGACAACAACATCCTTTAGTTCCTCCACACCATCTATTTCTGTGAGTATCTGGCTCACTACCCTCTCCGTCACATGCACATCAGTGCTGGCTCCCCTTTCTGGCGCCATGGCATCTATCTCATCGAAGAATACAACTGTAGGAGCAGCCTGTTTTGCCTTCCTGAAGGTCTCACGCACCGCTTTCTCGGATTCTCCCACATATTTGCTCAAAAGCTCAGGGCCTTTAATGCTGATGAAATTTGCCTCGCTCTCGCTTGCAACTGCTTTGGCCAGCATGGTCTTGCCCGTTCCAGGCGGCCCGAAGAGCAGTATGCCTCTGGGAGGCGTGGTATTGACAGCCTCGAACATCTCCGGATATTTCAAAGGCCATTCCACAGCCTCGATGAGTTCCTGCTTTGCCGTTTCCAGCCCGCCGATATCGTCCCATCTCACATGGGCAACCTCCACGAACACCTCCCTCATGGCCGAAGGCTCTATGTTCTTGAAAGCTGAATCAAAATCAGCTTTGGTGACCACAAGACTATCCATGACCTCCTGAGGTATATCATCCTCTATATGCATCTCAGGCAGCATCCTGCGCAGAGCGTGCATGGCTGCTTCCTTGCACAGGGACGATAGATCAGCACCCACGTAACCATGAGTTACCGCTGCTATCTGTTCCAGGTCAATGTCATTTTCAATGGGCATTCCCCTTGTATGCACGTACATGATCTGCAGCCTGCCATTGCGGTCAGGGATGCCTACTTCGATCTCCCTGTCAAATCTCCCGCCTCTGCGCAGTGCAGGATCTATGGAGTTGGGACGGTTGGTCGCAGCTATAACGATGACCCTGCCCCTGGACCTCAGGCCGTCCATGAGCGAGAGCAACTGGGCCACAACCCTGCGTTCTACCTCTCCCATCACTTCATCCCGCTTAGGGGCGATGGAATCGATCTCATCGATGAATATAATGGAAGGTGCATCCTTTTCGGCATCCTCGAACATCTGGCGGAGCTTGTGCTCACTTTCTCCATAATATTTAGATACTATCTCAGGACCGCTGATGGATATGAAATTCGCATCAGTTTCGCTGGCTACAGCCCTGGCTATCATGGTCTTACCGGTGCCAGGCTGGCCATACAGCAGCACACCTTTCGGGGGATCTATGCCAAGTTTCTGGAATATCTCCGGATGTTTCAGGGGAAGCTCTATCATTTCCCTAACCATACCCAGCTCGCGTTTGAGGCCGCCTATATCCTCGTAGGTGATGTGGTCTCTGGTCGTAGCTTCTTCCAGAGGTTTTTCCCGAAGCACTATCTGGGTGTTACGGGTAACTATCACAGGTCCGGAAGGTTTGGTGGCCAGCACTGCAAATGTGAGAGGATTGTTCACGGTCTCTACTCTTACCCTTTCTCCTTTAGAGAGTGGTCTGCCCTCAATGATCCTCAGGATAAAACGAGATCCTCCTACAAGCTGGACCGGCTGGGTAGGTGCAAGTGTGACACTTTCAGCTTCATGAGCTGATATCTTCCTGACGGTTACCTGATCGTCCAGACCGATCCTGGCATTGTACCGCAGATTACCGTCTATACGGATTATTCCCTTACCGGTATCATCAGCATAACCCGGCCAGACGATAGCGTAACATTTGTCCTTGCCCCTGATCTCTATGATATCGCCGCTCGTAGTTCCCAATCGTTGCATCAGATCTTTTTCCAGACGGGCTATGCCTCTGCCTGCATCCCTGGGATATGCCTGTGCCACCTGTACGATGATCTCGTCGGACATTTCTAAACCGCCATTTTAAGAACCGGTGTCTTTAACATCTGGTTTCAGAAAAAAAATCATTATTCAAGTAATTAAATATTCGTATTTAGAATAATAGGTCAATATTTAAAACACTATGTGGTCACTAAGAGAATATGACACACAACATTTATATGGAATTGTTTAGTACACAATCGTACATTATAGTTTAACATAGGACATTCAATTTAATGGAAACCTTTAAGGCAAGGATCAAAATGTGTGAGAACTCAATGCAATCTAATATGTGGAAAGAATATACAGCACCTTCTCCGGAGGAACAGCTTCAGAAATTCCGGTCCCTGCTGGAGTATGTTTCTGCCAATAGTCCTTTTTACAAACAGAAGTTCTCAAAAGAGGATGTGGATATAAGGTCCATTAAGGGTCTTGAAGATATCAGTACTCTTCCTTTCACCTACAAAGAAGAACTGAGGGATGCCTATCCCCTTGGTCTGCAGGCAGCGCCTGAAGAAAAAATAGTGCGTATCCACTCCTCATCAGGTACCACCGGTAAGCCGGTCATCATTCCCTACACGCAGAACGATGTGGATATGTGGGCGGATATGATGAAAAGATGCTATGAGCTTGCGGGCCTGACAGATCAGGACAGGATCCAGATCACACCCGGTTACGGTCTGTGGACCGCAGGCATTGGTTTTCAGCTGGGTGCCGAAAAGCTGGGTGCCATGGCAGTACCCATGGGTCCGGGAAATACGGAAAAACAACTGCAGATGCTCATGGATCTGCACTGCACTGCTATCACAAGCACTTCTTCCTATGCCCTGCTGCTTGCGGAAGAGATCAACAGGAGAGGTATAAAAGACAGGATCCACCTTAAGAAAGGCGTCATCGGCTCCGAAAGATGGAGCCGGAAGATGCGCACCCGTATCGAGGAAGAATTAGGTCTGGAAAGCTTTGATATCTATGGCCTGACCGAGATATATGGTCCCGGCATCGCACAGGACTGTCATCTGCATGAAGGTCTGCATTTCTGGTCAGACCTATTATATTTCGAGATCATCGATCCTTTAACAGGTAAAATTCTGCCTGAAGGAGAACTGGGTGAACTTGTTGTGACCACCCTTTCAAAGGAAGGAGCACCACTCATACGTTACCGGACAAGGGACCTGACCCGCATCATTCCGGGCCACTGCACCTGCGGATGCCCGTTTCCCCGCATTGACAGGATATTAGGCCGTACAGATGACAGGATCAAGATAAAAGGGGTTAATGTCTACCCGGGGCAGATAGAAGACCTTACTCATAGATTGGATGGTGTCAGCAGCGAATACCAGCTCCTGCTGTCCCGTGACGGTGGCAAGGAATCCATGCTTTTCCGTGTGGAGGTGGACAATGCCCGGGACCCTTGCTGCAGGCAGATGAGGGAAAAAGCTATCAAAAAGGCTTTTCGTGATCTTATTGGTATTTCCGTGGATGTGGAATGCCTGAACATCGGGGATCTGCCGCGCAGTGAAAAGAAAAGTAAAAGAGTGATCGATACAAGGGATTCATAGTGTTTTCCGGTATCTTGGAGTTATGAAAACTACATAACACATATTTGCTTTTCCTCTCTTTTTGGGTAATGGTGTTCCGAGTTCTTGCTAACCAGGAAATCACTGAACCAAATTCAAATATGATGTTCATGTGGTTACATTACTTGATCTTTCCATTTTCTTTGTTCAATTTGAGTACATAAGTTGCTCACATTGATATGAGAGGGGAATATAACCTCAATTATCTTATAATCATATCTAATGGATCACAATATATCTATTAAATCACTTCCTACTATATTTTAACCACCAATATAATTACATTCCAATAAATTTTGCGTAAGTTTATATTCAATCAAATTCAAACACCTATACCATAAATGACACTTAAATAACTTCTAAATCCATAAATGTAAAGAACCATCTAGGATAGGGTTGGTTGTAAGCACATTAATATTATTGCTTTTATTATTCGATGGATCTGCAATTAGGTGGATTTGGATGGGGGAGTAAAACATGACTAGGAGTAAAGTAGTAGTGGCTATGCTTATAGTTATGGCCTTTTTGGCCTGTATGCCTACGATCAGTGCAGCAGTAAATCCGCCGCCGGTACAGTTCTTTTACGTACCGATCCCCGAAGACCAGCATTTGTTAGTGCTTCAGACCATTCATTCCGGTGGTTCAAGTGCTGCCCCCACAAATCCCATGCAAAGTTATATTTCTATCTCAGCAATTGCTGATAACACTCTCATCTATTATGATCAATACGAGAATGGCTTTGAGCCTGACATCGGTAACCCTCTGGATGTATATTCAAGCAGCAACCTGGATGGTACACAGATCTGGGGTGATGGGGACCCTTCTAACGGAGCTCCTCCCGGGATACCAAGTGATATAATTAATTCTGGTACTGTAATTGTTTTAAACAACCCCGTTACTACCACGGATCCTTTAACGGTCATTAAATATGGCGGCAGGGATAAGATCGCGGCTACCAAGACGATCTCCGTGGTCCGTGCCGGATGGTCCACAGGACCAAATACCCTCATGGCCGATGCAAATGAAGTATACGATACTGATAACTGGGGTACGGATTTCCGTGTCCCTGTGGGTCAGAACATTCCCGATACCACCGATTTTCAGATGTTTGAGTACACTGGTATGATGATCATGGCCGGTCAGGGGGGCGCAACTGTTCAGATAGATGCTGATAACATCGGTGGCTTCGAAACTACAGTATCTCTTGCAGAAGGACAGAGCCATCTGGTCAATGGTGGGGTCAATGTAGGTGCACGTGTTTCTTCAAGCCGGCCAGTGCAAGTAGATCTCCTCACAGGTGATATCAGATCAAACTATGAAAGCCGTTTTTTCCGTTTGTTGCCTACTAACCTGTGGTCGAATAGTTACTATACTCCGGTTTCAACACCATCAAGTGCTCAGAGTGTCACTGGTACAGCCACAACAGTCTGGCTCTATAATCCTAACTCCGATGCTATTACAGTACAATATGAAAGACGAACTGCTACCGGTATAACTACAAGTGCGCGGACTGTTTCGGCAAATAGTTATCTCAAAGAAGTACTCCCGGACGGATATGGTGCGCATTTCTATACAACCGGTAGTCAGACTTTCTATGCCCTGTCAACTACTGACTCTACAAATTCTAACGTTGTTAATGGGCAATATACTGGAAATCAGGCATGGGATTGGGGTTTTGCCCTTGTTCCCAAGACTTCTCTGACACCTCAACTGTTGATCGGACTGGGTATTGGTCGTGACCCTACTTCCAATGTTAGCCTCACCCAAAACGGCAATCCTGTCTGGGTGACACCGGTCGGTAATAAAGATACCCCTGTCAGGGTCTATGTTGATTATGATGCTGATCCAACTACAGGTCCTTTAACCGATCCTAACGGCAACAAATATGACGTTCATTTCGATCTTCTGGAACTCCAGCGGGAAAAGGTCTATAATCCTTCAGGCGATCAGACCGGTATGCTGCTCTACGTACTTACACCAGGCATTAAGCTGGTGGGGGCCTGGGGCCAGGATCCTTTGACAGCCAGTGCTGGTGCACCGGGGCTGGACCTGGGTACAGGAATACCACCTCTGCCACTGTTCGATGCCGGAAAGACCGCCACCTTGTATGAAGATAGGGACAATGATGGCTATGTCAGCCCGGGTGATGTGTTACTATATACAATTACCATTAACAACATTGCCCGTGCTCCGGTACCTGATCTGTTGTTGCAGGACGCATTCCCGGTAGATGCGATATATGTAGAGGACAGCACCAACCTGACAAAATCCTTCGGTGGAACAACAAGTGCAATTCCTGACAGCGGCACGACTCCCTTCCCGCTGGATGAGGGTGGAGTTATTCTCGATAATGTTAATGCACTTCCTGTTGGTAACTCATATACGGTAACCTTCAAGGCTATAATTAAGGATTTTATAGACCTTACACCAGGCATGACGGAGGTTGTGAACACTGGAAATGCAACTGCTGTTGGCACAACGATCGATTTTGAGACCAGGACGCCAATTTACGGCCGTCTCGGCGATTATGTCTGGTTGGACCAGGATCTCAACGGCATTCAAGATACTGGTGAACCGGGTGTCGCAAATGTAACAGTGAATCTGCTGGATGGCAACGGAAATCCGGTGCTCGATGTCTTTAACAACCCGGTCACCACCGTGACGAACGCCACAGGTTTCTACCAGTTCATTGGCCTGTTGCCAGGTAACTATAGCGTAGAGTTCATAAAACCGGCTGGTTATGATTTCACTCTTCAAGACCAGGGTACAAATGACACACTGGATAGTGATGCTGATCCTGTTACAGGTAGAACGAGTGTGATAATGCTAGCTGCAGGCGAGAGCGATCAGACAATAGACGCTGGTATCTACCAGCTTATTCCAGCGATCGATATCGAGAAGTATGTCTGGAACGGTACCGGCTGGGAAGATGCTGATACGGTTACAGGACCGTACCTTGCTTCAACCTTTGATCCGGTGGAGTTCAAGATCATCGTGACCAACATCGGTAATGTTGAACTTACCAATATCGTTGTAACCGATAGTAAGTTCGGTGCAGTTACTCTCAGTACAACAACCCTTGCAGCTGGAGCTTCAACTGAAGCCGAGTACAATATGACCTGGGTTGCAGGTCAGCAGAACAATACGGCTGACGTTGCAGGATATTACGATGGTACTGAGTACAATGATACCGATGATGCACATTATTATGGTGCAAGTGCAGC
>JAHFZE010000032.1 GCA_020854785.1 Methanomethylovorans sp. | reverse complement strand
GGCATTGTATGTGTGGGGACCTGAAACCCAGGGTTGTTTCCAGATAAAAGGACCCATAGAAATAAAAACAAGTGGTGAGGATTACGAAAAAATGTACAAGATGGTCAAGTCCATGGGCGACAGGTTCCCGGCCAGAAGCCTCGTGGTCATGAAGATCACTGAGGTTTATGAGTGCGTATCCGGGCCGGATGCAGGAAAAAAACTACTCTGACACTTTCATTCCTTTTTTGGTGAAAATCCTGGAACATCCGAGACTTCCCATTCTGCTTCAAGCAAATGTTTAACAAAGAGCACGAACTCCTTTCCAGTTGACCAGATAGCTGTAAGCTCTTCTCTTTGACCCGAATCTTTTCGAAGATCGATCAATACCTCGGAACCATCTACTAAAATCGCTCCTCCCTTTCTGAATCGTTCACTTTTTACGGAATAAAGTTTGAGTTCTGCACCGGGGATGAGTGCTGCTATATCTTTAAATTCGTCCATTGAATAAACGATCATGCGTACTTTTACACCTTCGCCTATCTTGCGATTCAATTCCTTAACAAGTTGATCATAATGTTTTTCTACCACAGGATACACACGCTCAAGATTCCTGAAAGTAGGATGAGGTGCTTCTATTATGATCTCCGATCCAGCACTGCAAACGACCTGGATCATTCTATCACTTATGTTCTTAAGACCGTTTATGGTCCAGACGATCTCTTTCTGAAGGATGTTTTCCTCGCTTGAGTATATCTCATTGAGCTTTCCGAGAGCTAACTCTGTTTCCTGCTCAAAATCCTTTTTTATCTTCTCAATGGCTTCTTCAGGAGGAAGACATTTATACCGCATGGGTTTTGTATGCTGCACTTCAATTATTCCACGTTCAGCAAGCTTTTTTAACACTCCATACACAGCAGGCCTTGGTATACCTGAGAACATATGAATATCCGTGGCTGTGCCACTGCCATGTCTGGCGAGAGCTATGAAAACCTTTGCTTCGTATTCCGTAAGCCCTAAGTTCCTAAGTGGATCTATAAGTGAACGCATGAGCCTATGTCCTTATACAAATATCAGGAAAGAGGGTTTCATTCTTTACCCATCTTTCCTTCTTTTTGTTTCCTATAGATGAAGAAACCACCTGCAACAAGGATCACTATTGCAATTATCAGGAAAGGTCCTGTGTAATTTGACAGCGACTCACCAAAAGAACGTGCAGGCAGTGTTTCAGTCCTTATCTTTATAGTATCCGATATATGGCTGTGCCCATCCTCGTCTTCATATTTGATCTCACTGTTGATGGAATAAGGTTTAGCGACTGCCATTTCATCGACCTTCAGCTTAAATAAAGCTTCTGCGGTCTCTCCGGGAGCCAGTGTACCCAGGAAGGCCTGGTCATCTGTGGTACTGAACGGATCGCCTACACTAATTCTGACAGTGGCATCTTTTGCTGTCATCTCACCTGTGTTCTTGTAGGTAACTATCAGCATCCCATCTTCATTTGCATATAGTGTGCCAGTGACATTGGCCACTTCGAAATAAGCCTCATTGCCCACCTTGACGTTGATCGTCTGGTTCTGCTGACCCACCGAATACCAGAGACCCACCTCCATATTGGTGATGCCCAGGTCCGTCTCATCATCACCGCTGATCTGCACATCCTGCTGATATCCGTAATACAGCTGCAGGTCCAGGGGATAAGATCCAGCAGGAGCGTTCTTGGAGATCTCAATGTTGAACTTGACAGGTTTTTCGGTCTGTTCTCCCGATAGAAGTGAGCCAGCTTCCTGAGGTCCTGATTTTACCTTTATATAAGGATCATCGGAACTAAGGATAGCTACTATTCCGATAGCAGTTGTCCGCTGAGCTTCATAGTTCATCTCTGTCATCTGTATCTTATGCTCCAGATCATCAAGGTTCTTCCTGCGAACTCCATCCTTGAACCCTGTGATCACACCTTTGTTCATAAGATTGAGGTCTATTGTCACTGTGTCCCCCCGGTAATACTCGTTATCACCTATCAGGGTAGCAGTTACGTTCGGTCCTCCGTAGACAATATAGTAGTTATCGTCAAAGTTGAAGAATTCCGGTAATTGTGCATATGCAGGCGTTGTAATACAAACTACCAGAAATAGAAATGCTATGGCATTGATCACATTTTTCAGGCTGTTCATTCTATCCCTCTGTTCTTTTGGTTCATGCTCCTTAATATGTTCTTAGATATCAGCACTATCAATGTAATGGCAACCCCGGCGATCGCAATGCCGGTTATGTTCAATCTTTCTTCAGCAGGTGTGACCGCTACATCTACTTTCATATTTCCCGAATATGCGATCTCACCATCTGTATCGATGTATTTGATCTCACTGTCCAGTCCGTATGTCTTTACCACAGCTGTACGCTCCGCAGAGATCACAAAAGACGCTGTTTTACTTAAACCCGGACCTATAGTACCGAGAGGTTGCATGGACCTGTCACAAGAGAGCGGTTTTATGGCAACTATCCTGACGACAGCATCTGTAGCAGGAAGTTCCCCAGTATTGGTGTAGGTGACATTTATGGTGTTGGTGCCACCTGCTGAGATCTGCCCTGAAACTTCAGTGACATCTAGTCTGGGTTGTGGTTCTATGACAATAGGTATAGTAAGAGTTTTGTTCGCAGCCTGGTAATAGGCCGCATGGTCCTTATCCGGCAGGCCCATGATGGCTGTACTGCCCATGGTCATCCTTATGTCCTTTTTATACTCATATGTCAGAGGCAGAGTCAGCATATACACACCGGCAGGTGCGGTCTTCGAAACTTTCAGGGTAAAGACAAGAGGATCATCGGGTAATTGTCCCGGAAATACCTCTTCAAGGGTCTGACTGCTCGTGGTCGGATCAACATCTATATATTCGGAGTTGCTCACCAGTGTAGCTTTCACTCCATAGGCAACGGTACGGAGAGCTTCATATTCGAGTTCCTTGATGGCAAGAGCCTGTTTCTTCTCAGAAGTGCCGACACCCTGTGCACTCTTTGCACCGTATAGTACTCCTCTGTTGGAAATTACGATCCTTATATCTCTAGTTTCCCCTCTTTTCAGTTCCGTATCCCCAAGTACTGAGGCATAAAGGTCCGGTTCTCCATAACTTGTGTAAAAATTGGTCGTGTGCTCGTATGCAGCCGGCAGGAACTCCTTTGCAGAAGCAGGGTGCATCCCTATGATCGAGAACATCCCAAGCACAAATATAATTGTCAGAATGAGAGACAAATGTGTGAAAATCTTAATTCCTAATGCGCTTTTCATGTGGAGCTAACCTCCGTTACCCTGGAATGGTTAGTATTCATGTTTTTCATTTTTCTCTTCAATAGCCTCTGTTCCCTGTGCTTGTCCAGTAGGACCAGAACAGGCGGGAACACGACGAATGTAGCGAACAGCGCTAATGTTACATCGATGACCGTAATGTAACCAAAATTGCTGGTCATACTAAAAGGAGAGGCTATCAATGCCGCAAAACCAAAAACTGTGGTGAGCCCTGAACTTACTATCGCTTTTCCCATCTTTACGCTTGCCTCGTGCATCGCTTCTTCAGGAGAGGCGCCTTTGTCCTTCTCTTCAAAATATCTCTCCATCATCAGAATAGCATATTCAGAACCTACTCCAAGGATAAGTGCACCAAGGGTTGCTGTCATGGGAGTGTACTCAAGACCAGTGTAGTACATGATGCCTCCGGACCAACCTACAACTATTAACATCGTAATGACCGGAGTAAAAGCCTTCAGATGATCCCTGTAGATGGCCAGCAGTCCTATGAACACAAAGACTATGCCCAGCATTGTCATAAGCCTGCGTCCTGAGGTGAGGGCATCGATCACCTCAAAGAACACCACTGAGCCTCCGGTGATAGTAACAGTAGTGCCTGGAGGTGGCGCGAACCATTTAAGGTCCTCTTCGACAGTATCTGCGAGCTCTGCTATGCCTTCAAGTCCCAATTCACCCATGGCATTGCCGATGTTCAGATTGAGCATCATAATATTTCCACCATGGATGTACCGTTCTTTCTGGACATCAGGCATCTGTGCATAGATATGCTTCACTTCTGCAGCGGTGTCCGGGATCTCGCCTGTGTTCATTTCCTTTATGATGGACACTATACTGCTGGCCCCATAGATGTGGGATCTGCCTTCAACTTCATGCTTTGAAAAATCATCCATCCATTTAAGAAGATCGGGATCTGCATTGTTGTCGGTCTTAATTATCAGATTCAGTTCCTCACTGCCACCCAATATACTACCCAAAAGTTTCAGATCCAGTAAAGCTGGCATATCCTGAGGAACGAATGTCTGAACATCGGTCTGAAGCGGAACCATGGAGTCTACATACATGCCTCCCAGACAGGACAGACTTGCAACTATCAAAATGATCCATGGATACTTCAATGTGAAGGCTGTCATCCTTCCAAGCATGCGATCAAGCATGTCAGGCTGTGTGGTGCTGACAGGATGACCATTCGTCCTGTTGTTGTTACCGTTCTTTGATCTTTTCTTGGTGTCGGCACGGTGCAGATTATAGATCACTATGACACCCACAAAAAGAGATGACATAAAGCACATCACTATACCAATGAGCAAAAGCTTTCCAAAATCCTGTATCATTGGCACCACAGATGTGAACAGGGAAGCGAATCCCAGAGCAGTGATGATCAGAGCTGTAAGCACTGCAGGACCAATGTGTTTGATCGTTTGCACCACAGCCTCTGCAGCATCTTCTCCTTTACCAAGTTCTTCCTCTATGCGGTTATGGAACTGGATAGCATAGTCTATCCCCAGGCCGATGAGCACAGGGAAAGCTGCCATGGATACCATTGTCATGGGGATCTGCAAAAAACCCATTGCACCAAAGGTGAATATGATACCGAGCAACACAATAGGCAAAGGAAGCAATCGCCACCTGACATGCCTGAATACCAGATATAGCACTATCGTCATCAGTATGGCTGATATACCAAGCAAAGGACCCATGCTTGAATTCATCTCATCGTTAAGAGCAATGTTGAAAGCTGGGTCTCCGGTGACTATTATACTATAATCCGGAGGGAACTCAGCGAAAGCAACAGCCGCTTCCGTTTCCTTCAATATTTCTTCCTGCATCTGATCTGTAGCACTGCCTTCTATTACCACTGACATGAACGCATGAGTATCATCCGGCATAAGGGCTGACGGCATGTAGGAAGCTACTATGTCCTTTATCGCGGTTCTATCATCCGGAATTTCTGACTTTCCGGTCATTCTATAGTTAGCTTCTTTTATAACTGTGGAAGGGGAAGTAACTTCAATAACACCCGGTATGGACTGAGCCGACCGGTGAGCCCTGTCCAGAGATTTGAGGACTTGTGGATTTGTGATATCTTTACCCTCGATCATTACAACTATGGACTGGGTACTGAAGAGCTCCAGGTAAAGATGGTCGAAATCCTGATATAACTTAGAGGTCTTTTCCACGAACGTATCGGTCCCCGACCTCATTTCAATGAGCTGGGCGCCTTGGAGGGAGAGGACAACTAAAAGCAGTGCGATAAGTCCAATAGCAACAGAGTTTTCCTCGATGAAGACCCCGAGTTTTTCAAATAAGTCTTTTATAATGACACCTCTTAACGGTTGCAGCTTTCTGTCAGGATATGGGCCATATATATGCGGCTGATATTTATAGTTTTTTAAAAATTACAATTATGTTGTTCTTTTAATAACAACTAAATATCATGACAAATTGTTACACATATAGACCCTATAATTTGTATATCTAAAGTAAAAATGAAAAGGAGAAAAGCTCTTTTTCAATCAAGCCTCTCGCCACATTCCATACAGAACTTTTCACCTTCTTCCACATCTCTACCACATTTTGGGCATTTCTTTTTCCCTGCACCGATAGTAGAGCGCTGTATCACACTGTCCTGTATGGTAGTGGTGCTCGTAATATTGTACTGTGTTGTGGAGGTGTCCACGAAAAGATCGACATCTGTCCTCTTCTGGATCTCTTCCAGCATCTTATGATAGAAACCTGTGAGGGCTTCTTCTTTCTGGGCCCAGGCTTTCAATATCAGGCGAGATTTGCGTTTACCTACGACCTCTACGTAGGCCGCATATTCCATACCAGCAACACCTTCCGCAAAGAACCTTGCAACGCCTGTGAAAAGTTGCTGTGTGGAGGTGGTTTCCGGATCGAGCATATAAAGGTTCAGATCCCTGAGAACCCTTGTAGAGATGTCGAAAAGGTTCTCTGCGGGAATATCCAGGTCAAGGCTCTCTTCCTCTGCCACAAGCATCTTGCCTATCTTCTGCCTCCAGAGGTCTTCATTGATCTCTCTTCTTCTGAGCACAGGACAGATGATACTTACCATCTTGCTTACGATCTCACCTTTCCTTCTCTTTCTCTGACTATAATCATAATATATGATGGAACCAGATACAGCACAATCACCGCATTCGCCTGTGGGTCTTATCTCGAAAGTCACTGTTTTACTTTCATGGGGTTCCAGCATGGAAAGGGTCTTTTCCTTCTCCTGTAAATAAAAAACATCGGGAACGAACAGTGATATCTTGACATCACCTATGGGTTCTGTGGAGAGGTTCTCAATCTTTACTTTATATTGGATCGATGCACCTGTGTATTGGAATGCGGATCTCACACCAATGGGAATTCCATTGTTGACAGCTACAGGTGATTTAATGGCAACTTCGGGCTTCTTTTCCTCCACCTTTACAGAGGGTGGGGGTCGGGAAACGACAGTTGGGGTCTTAACAACAGCAGGTGCAGGTTCTGTAACCTTATTTATCACCACCGGTGTCAATGTCTTTTTTTCCCTGGTACCCTTTTTCTTGCTTTTCAGCAGTAGTACTATGAATAACAGGGAAGCCAGTATCACACCGAAGATAATTAACAGACCTGGCATTGCATCATCATTTGAAGAAGTATCGGTATATCCTGTTCCATAAGTGCCAGTGATCGTTGAAAGGGTACGTGGATAATAATAGACCTCCCCTGCATAAACATAGATGCTCTCACCCACACTCTGGTATCCTAGCTTGGAAAGTCCGATGGTATGAGTGCCTTCTTGCACATCATATATCCAGAAATAGTCCGAACCTGTAGTACCTATATAGTGATCATCCAGATACACCTCGACCCCTGGAGGAGATGTGCTCACAGCGATAGAACCGGTATTTCCTCCAGTGCTGACCTCTATATTGGAAATTACTGCATAGTCAAAGTAGTAGGCATCTGTGTAGAGGCTATCGATATCGAAACCAATGCTGACCTTACCATCCTTGTATGAGAAATGGTTTCCAGGACTGTAGAACTGGCTAAGGAGCACAGTGCTGCCATAAGTTACCGAAATGCCCACAGTATTACTGTAAGTGTCCACCTCGTTCACATTAAGAAAATAACCATCAGCTATCTCATAGTAAGTGTATTCCATGAGAGGGATACTGTCTTCAGCTGAACTTACCAGAGGTATGGCAAAAATAGACATCAGGAGCAATAATGCATAGGCAAAGGATCTTTTCGTCAGCATATGCCGCCTCCTTTTTAGTCCAGTTTCTTTCCACACTGGCTGCAGAAACTCGCCTCTGCAGGAATAGTGGAGCCACAGCCCGAACACCTTTTTACCGTAGAGCCTCCTTGAGAACTGGCTGCACCCATCAGACCTGCATCCAGTTCATGTCTTCTGTAGGCATCCGCCCGCTCCCTGTCCTCCACATCCATCATGAAGGCCACTTTGTCTTCCTTGGCCAGCACCTCGCTTTGCTTGACCCTGGCCAGAGCCTCTAACTGTGCAGATGATAGTTTTGAGTACTCTCTGCCTTCACTTATCGTCTTGGCCACATCTGCACCGCCTGCTCCGGTAACAGCACTGATATAGTCCATATCCCGGTAATGCTCCCGGTCCTTCATGTCCTGCTCTACCTCAAGCTCGGCACGCATTCCTTTTGCCTTTGAGATATGCAGTTGTTCCTTAAGTGCTATACCGTCTAAAGCCTCTTTTAGATCGGCCTCATGGCGCAACCTTTCTATTTCCAGCCTGGATCCTTCTTCTTTCAGGCGTTCCCCACGGACGAATTCAGTTCTCACGGCAGCGGGAGCCTGTGCTGCCCTCACCTGTGAAACGTCTACCCGGCCAATACGTTCGTATTTACCTTCTTCTCCAAGTGTCCTGAGCTCAGCAAGTTCTTCCTCGGTCTGGAACTGATTGGTTGCCTCCATGACCCTGCCGTATGATCCCAGCTCCCACTGCACTGTATACCTGAGCATCTCCAGACCCCACATTGCTAATGTGGAGCGCAGCTTCATCTCCAGTTCGTTCTCAAGACGCATCCGC
>JAHFZE010000109.1 GCA_020854785.1 Methanomethylovorans sp. | reverse complement strand
GAGGAGTCGTTCGAGACCCAGCAACGCTATTACACCGATCTGATCAACCACACCTCAGGCTGGCAGCCGGTGAAGGTCTATGCCGATGAGGGGTTCTCGGGAGTCCTTGCAGAAAAGAGACCGGGCTTCATGGCCATGATGGCCGATGCACGAAACAACCTGATCGACATCATCCTGGTCAAGTCGATATCGCGATTCGCGCGCAATGCGAAGGAGGCCCAGCGCTATGTGCATGAGCTCAAAGGTCTGGGTGTCGAGGTGCGCTTTGAGCGCGAGGGAATCTCGTCAATGGATGGATCGGCGGAGATGGCGTTCTCCATGCTGGCGGTTGCAGCCCAGGAGGAGTCCCGCTCAATATCGGAGAATATGAAGTGGTCGCTTCGCAAGCATGCCGAGCAGGGCATCAGGCACTTGGGAAGCAATCGCATCCTCGGATACAATGAGGTCGATGGGATGCTTGTCCCAAACCAGGATGCTTGGATCGTCAGGGTGATCTTCGAGGACTATGCTGCGGGTTTGTACCCCATAGAGATCCAGCGTCATCTGGAGGACCTCGGAGCTGCAAATTCCACGACCAAGCGGATTCCCGGATCAGGGAACATGAGGAAGGTACTCTCCAACGAGGTGTATGTGGGCGACCGGATGATCCAGAAAGGTCCGGTGAGGGACCTGATCACCAAGCAACCGGATTTCTCCAAGCCCTATACCAGCTACTATCTCACAGACGACCATGAGCCGATTGTGGGCCGGCAGTTGTTCGAGCAGGTGAAGGCGCGACTCGAATCGGTTGATCAGGAGCGCAAGGCCGGCATCTACCGGAACTCGCAATCGCATTACCTGTATGGATTGGTATACTGCAGTGAGTGTGGTCTACCATACAGGAAAGGAGATGGTTCCGAGTACAAGGGTACCGAATATGATTATCTGGTGTGTAGCTGTAGAAAGCGCAGGGACAGGAATCAGCGCACTTGCACCAACCGTTCGATCAGAGTCGATCAGCTTCTGAAGGCCCTTTCAAAGACTCTCGGATTGCCATGGCGATCGGTTGAGGAATTCGATTCCGATGCCTTGGTTAATGCGGTGGAGAGGGTGGTTATCAAACCTGATGATATCGATGTGGTGATGAAGTATCGGCAGGTGGCGAATGGTTGACCGTTATGTTTGTAATCAGGAATATAATGCACAGATCTCACTTTGATGGGAAGATTTTGTCCCTGTTGAAGCAGTCGCTTTTAGTGTATAATGTGAGGTATCCTTATGTAATGGACACCGATGTCAATGTCCATTACAGTAGATTCACGGTAAAATGCAATGATTGTGTTAATGCGGCTGGTTGCTGAACAGAAGAAAGATATCTAGGTAGAAAATATTACCTGTTGCACTAGATGAATAATGAAATTATTGCTCTCAAGTGAGGGAGAAACATATGAAACTGAGTATAAAGAACTTCGGACCGATAACTAACGGATTCGTTAAAGAAGAATTTATGGAAATAGCGGATTTCACAATGATAATTGGTCCGCAAGGTTCGGGCAAAAGTACAATAGCAAAAGTATTATCAACATTGATGTGGATTGAGAAGGCTCTCGTAAGGGGGGATTTTACAGAAAAAGAATTGAAACTTCCTGGACGTTTTAGGGCACGCTTTGACTTTCATAATATCAAATCCTATTTTTCTGATGACTCAATGATGGAATATATCGGTTCCATGTATCACATCGTATATCACGGAGAATCGAAGCTTCAGGTGGAGCGGGTGACAAGCTCTGAACGAACTTCCATTCCAAAAATAATGTATGTTCCTTCGGAGCGGAATTTTATTAGCGTGCTTCCAAAACCGAGTCTGATAAGTGAGCTTCCGGAGTCTTTTGCATCGTTTTTAGATGAATATGATCAAGCAAGAAAGGATTTGAATGGAGATCTTAAATTGCCCGTCAATGATGTATTTTTCTCTTATGATAGACTGAATGATATATCGTGGGTGAAGAGGCACAATAATAAAACAAGACTTTCCCAAGCTGCCAGTGGCTTTCAGTCCCTGATTCCGTTGTTTCTGGTAAGCGCTTATCTGGCAGAACAGTATACATCAAAGAAGCAATCTATGGGAAAGGACATCACATCTAGGTTAAGCGCCAACATGGGCTTGTCAAATGAGGATCTGACGAGAATCCGTAATGAGATGCAGGAGTTACTTGCGAAAAAGCCAAATGACACCAGGCTGGTTAATATGTTCAACAGCCTCTTAGCTTCACGGATCCCTTCGTATTTCATTAACATCGTTGAAGAGCCGGAGCAAAATCTTTTTCCTGACACACAGATCAGGATGCTGTTCTCTTTGTTGTCCTATAGAAATCTAAATGAGAAAAATAAACTTATCGTCACCACGCATAGCCCGTATCTGCTGAATGCGGTCTCCCTCGCAGTTGCTTCGAAAAATGTGTATGGCAAGCAGAACCTGTCCTCAAATTCGCGAAAAGTATTGGAGAGCATTGTTCCTAAGGAAGCTGTCATCGCCCCTGATCAATTGCGTATCTATAAAACCGACGAAAAGGGTACCATCTCGTTATTGGAAAATATTGATGGGATTCCATCGGATGAGAACTACCTCAATGATATCCTTGGGAGTTTCAATGATGATTTCGGACGTATTCTGGAAATGGGTGACGAATAGATGCCAGGGATCAATTTTTTTGAATACGCTCGAGATGAGCATGTTGTAGAAGGGATTTCTTCATTTGGCATATGTGATGACCCGGGTGAACTCCCTGCTTTCTTCTCGTATAACAGAAATGATCATACTTGGGTCGCTACGGTTTCAAACCCTGAGCGGAAGCGGATACAGTTCTTGCCTGTCGATAAACACATTCCTATGATACGCCAAGATGGAACGGAAGCAAAGCGATGCGACGTAATGCTTTTAACATATCCAATACATAAAAAGGAAACAATTGTTTTCATCGAACTGAAAGATGCCAGGAATGCAGATATTAATCATGCGATTGAGCAATTGAAAGGAACAATAGAAGCGTTTTCAGAATACCATCGACTGGAACCTTATAGGAAGCGTCTTGCATATGTTGCGAACCGAAGGCGTCCACTTGCAAACAGGGCGCATACCAGTGATATACAAAAATTTCGAAGTGATTATAGAATTACGCTGAAATTTGCTTCAGAAATAATCTTCGAATAGCATATGAGCGTCAAGGATTTGTCAAGAATTGACATGTCTCT
>JAHFZE010000190.1 GCA_020854785.1 Methanomethylovorans sp. | reverse complement strand
TGGAGGTATGGTGATGGACAATAAAGCTCAACTCCAGACTCTGGAGGGACTTGGGGCAGCCTTACTGATAACAATGACAGTTGTGATCATTACTCAAAGTGCCACTGTGATGACCCCGCAGCAGGAGATGATGCTTGATGTGCAGCTTGAGCAAATGGCATATGATGCTCTTACTTTGCTGGATGTTGCCCCATCTTATGCAATAGGTCCAAATCTGACAGAATGTGTATCTGCCTGGGATATGAACGATGCTACTATGGGTAATAGCACCTTGCCTCTTCTGGACAATGCCCTCTCCTTATTATTGCCGGGATTTCTATATAATGTGGATATTTCCTATGTTCAAAACGGTACTCTGATCACAAAGAATACTATTCTTCATGGTTATCCTACAGAAGATGCATCAGTTGCACGCAGGACTGTCATGCTTACCAATTCTACTGTCGCTTCGGTCAAAGGGAAGTGGTCACTTGCATCAGATGAACTCCAAATGGTAGAGGTGAAACTTACATTATGGCAGGTTTAAAAGATAACAATTCAGGACAACTGATCATCCTTTCCGGGTTTGTGCTCTGCTTTTCATTAGTAGCTCTTATTCTTCTAGTGAATCAGACGATGATTGCGGGTTATCATTCATCGAATGCTGTGTTGGAGTTTCCAAAGCATCAGATAAAGGACATTACCTCACAGACAAGGGAAAGTTGTGTGCATATGACAGAACTAGCTATTGATCTTAATCAAAGCGGTAATCTTAGTATAGATCACAATTATCGCTTACTTTTCGACCAGTATGGGCAACAGATGGAGATGCTGTATGCGGGTCATGGTGAACAGATTACACTTGATCTAAGCGCGATGAACCTGACATCTATAGAGACGAATACCCCAAATGTCAATACTATATGGGTCAATATAACATATAACAACGGTATGACGTACTATGCTTCTGAACCAGAGATCATTGAGGTGAAGCCATGAGAAATCTGTTCAGGGAAGATACTGCCGTTTCTGTAACTATGGAATATATCATATTTTCAATGCTGTTCATTAGTCTTTTTGTTCTGTTGTATGTGAGTTTTGGTGATATGATGGTGAATGGACCAAAAGAGACTGTGATCCAGAATGAATTCAGTGATATTGGGAATATGATGACATCTCTGGTTACAGATATGTATCTGATACTTCCGGAAAATGGTGTGATCGAATCTGATTACATGATACCGGCTAAAGTTGGCGGTGAATCTTATATTATAAACGCCAACCTTGCCATGACAGACCAAGTATTTGAATTGGTATCTTCATCTGGCGAGGAAACAAGTGTTACAATAAGTGGAATTGCTATTACGATCCCCATTAATGGTACAGTTTCAAGCAGTGAAATAAATCACAGGATCAGTTATGACTCAAGAAAATAGGAATGATGCTGCTGTCTCCGAAACAGTAGGATTTATTTTGATGTTCTCTATCGTGATATTGTCTATGAGCACGATTTACATATTAGGTTACCCTATATTACAAGAGCATATTGAATCCAGCGTGTTTGAAAATGCTCAGCAGAGTTTTATTGTTTTGCAGAGTGATATGAAACGGGTTGCTTTCGAACAATTACCCATGAAAACGATGAAGATCAAATTGCATTCTTCTACCTTATCCATAGATGATCGTTCTTCGATATTGATCGGGTACAATGACGGTAATAGCCATTCTTATAATTATTCAACAGGAGAGATAGAATTCACTAAGAATGGAAATATATTGACTTATGAAAATGGCGGCTTATGGATGAAACAGCATCCATCCGGAACAATAATGTTATCTAAGCCTCTAATCTATACAGCTGAGATGAACAATGAAAACATGACCACTATAGGTGTGATCGATATCAATGGACGGCAATCCACTGGTGGGAATGGGGTAGTGAGCATAAACATGGAACACAATTCAAGTAATCTGATCAAACCTCTAAATAAAGTTGATGTTACTGTTACAATTAATAGTGTTTATGCCAGAGAATGGGGTAGATATCTTGAAGAAAATGGGTTTGATGTGGTCAGTTCCAACCCATCAAGTGTATCTGCCCGCAGACTCAATACCTGGCTTATTTTAGGCAGCCATGATGTAGATGTTTCTATCAGATGAAATTGATAATATTATTTAGAAGATATTTCACAATTCCATCTATAAGCTCCCAGCGAATAGCATCCGAATATCGATAGGTTTTTATCTGAGTTGGCTTATCGTATATTCGATAATTGCTATATAAATAATAACGATTGTCATAAAAGCACGGAGAGAAAAAATATGGTAGCAGTAATCACTGTCAATGAATGCGTAGGCTGTGGAACATGTGTTGATGAGTGCCCCGCAGAGGCCATCTCACTGAACGGAGACAACATTGCAGTAGTCGATGCCAACGAGTGCCTAGACTGCGGTGCATGTGTTGATGTGTGCCCAACCAGCGCTATAGCAATGGAATAAAGTATTGATCAATCTTTTCCTATTTTTCTGATCGTTTTCTTTTTCTTCGAGGTTACAATATGGCAGAGCCAATCAGAGCCGGAATATTAGGTGCTACAGGAGCTGTTGGACAGCGGTTCATACAAGCA
>JAHFZE010000178.1 GCA_020854785.1 Methanomethylovorans sp. | reverse complement strand
TTTACACGCTGTGCACAGTGTGCCCGGATACTTGCAAAAGAAATGGAGAATAATGCAACACTTGTCCACGCCGGCAACTCCAGGATCAATCATGTCATAGTCTACGCATTTATAAAAATGCTTGCAACAGATATAGATACATTCATCGAAACAAAATTTGACAGACACATAGCCGAAGAAGTATCTGCAAAGGCAAGGGGAATTATTTATAAATTGGAACGCTCTGGATATAATATGGAAGATATATTGCCCGATCTACGTTATTTTGACGAAGAGCTGCTCACAAGGAGCATAAATCCAGGCTCTACTGCTGATATAATAATAGGTGGCCTTTTCATTTCCCTTCTTGGAGGAATGAGATTCTGACAGAAAAGAAACTTAAACTTGAAGATTTTGGTCTCTTTGAAGGCATCTCTGAAACCATTGTTACAACACACCAGGGCTGGTCTTTCAATGCAGCCCCGATGGGCATCATCAGAAAACAGGATACTGTACTTATAAGGCTTTTTAAAGGCTCAAGGACCTATCAGAATATCCTGGCAGAGAATTTCCTTGTCGCCAATATAACGAACGACCCTGTCGCATTTGTCAGATATGCTTTTTCCGATGTTCAGCCAGAGGACATAGAGACCATATCCTCTCCTGGGAGAGAGTTTCCCGTCCTTAAGGCAGCTCAGAGTTGGGTAGCCTTTGAGTGCATTAATACTAAGATGACACACCAAACCCTTGTTGCGGAACTGAGACCGCTCCGGGGACATGTAAGATCATTCTACCCAAAAGCACCAAACAGAGGATTGAGCGCTATCATAGAGGCGACCATTCATACCACACGCTATAAGATGAATGGAGAAGAAAAATATCTTAAATTGATTGATTTCTACGAAGATATAATCAACAAGTGTGGAGGGGAAAGGGAGAAAGAGGCTATCAGGCTATTGCATAGCTATCTTTAGCCCAGACCCAGTATCTTAGATGTTCTCCTTTGTGCGTTTTTTATCATCTGGCACATCACAAAGACCTTTGGGGTTTTGCGGCCACCTGGCCTTACCTTGCCCTGTCGGATAGCATCAAGGACAGCATCTAAAGACCTTTCCTGCACATCTATCTCAGTGTATGACATGCCCACCATTTCAGGCACATGGCAATCACTGCCACCAACCTGAGCAATCCCAAGAGAAGTTGCTGCTTCACGGGCCTTGTTATTAGGACCATCTGTAAGGCAGCGGGAGTTCAGGATCTCCACAGCGTCTACATCAAGACCAGCGACATATCCTATCCCATGAGATGTGATCTTAAATGGATGAGGTAATATCACCACAGCATCCTGTGCTCTTGCCCTGAGTATGGTTTCAGCGGGAGATAGACCTGGTCCTATACTTTCCTTTATACCCAGCACCAGCAGATGCCCCTCTGAAGTACTTATTTCCACACCCGGAATTATCACAAGATCAGAGCCCATCTCTGCTGCCCGCTGCACAGAAAAAGGACCGCCTTCAATAACATCATGATCACATACTGCAAAACCATCAAGACCATTCTTTTTAGCATGGAGAATGATCGCATCAATATCTGCATCACTGTCTTTTGAAAAACGCGTATGCACATGCAGGTCGAATTTCATATGATGAGATTAAAAACAATCCCATATAAACTGTCTGTACCAGTTTACAGGAATCTAACCAAAACATATAAGAACAAGGCAAAGGTCCTTTAATTTATAAGAAACAAGCGAACGGGTTAAGGAGTTGTGTATTGGGTGGTTGGATAGGATTGGTGGTACATTTGAGAAGAGACCCGTTCGCATATTTACTAACATACTTGATGTTATATAAACATGTCGATTGCATACTGTTAAAAGTATATACAAGAAGATATATTGTAATAGATTTTGTTTACGCATTCGAAAAAGACTTTACTTTATTTATTACTTCATCTCTTGCTTCCAGATCCACAAGTATCTGATCTGCATATTTCACTGAATGCACTACCCCTTCTTTGAAAAGCCAGGAAAGGACTGACATGGAATGCTCCGAAAGGGGCATTGATATTTCCTTCCTTTTCCATACTGGAAGCTTAGATCTTATGGCTTGTTCCAGTGCTTCCAATCCTTTCATGGTCTTTGCAGAGATATGAACAGGATTAGGAACAAGATATCCAAGAACTTCCATTTTCTCATTAAGTTCTTCCTGGCTGATGAGATCTGTTTTATTCATTATAGTGATCATGGACACATCATGTACCTGTTCCCACAGAGTTTCATGACAGGTAAGCAACTTATCGTGCATTACATCCAGAGGCTCACTTGCATCCACTACTAGCAATATGATATCTGCTAAGAATATCTCGTTCAGGGTCGAGCGGAAAGCATCTATGAGCCAGTGAGGCAGATCCTCTATAAAACCTACCGTATCAGTAAGAATTACCTTGCGCCCCATGACATCCATTGAGCGGGCAACCGGAGAGAGGGTTGTGAAGAGCATGTCGGCCACATCCACATCCTCATCCATAAGAGCATTGAACAGCGTACTTTTCCCGGCATTGGTATAACCTGCGAGTGCTACCAGAGACAGACCATGATCATGCCTGAAGCTGCGCAAGGATTCATTATGGTTCTGAACGTGACTTAGCTCATCCTTTATGCGGGCTATCCTTCCCTTGATGTCCTGCTCATAGGAATCCTCGTAGCTCCCCAATCCCATGAAACCTGGCCTTTCTTCTTTTTTGAGATGTGACACAATGATCCTTGCCCTGGGGATCTCATATTCCAGTCTCGCCAGCTCCACTTGCAATTTAGCACGCCTTGTGGTAGCTCGCAGCGCGAATATTTCCAGGATAAGCTGGAACTTGTCAATGACCGCACATCTACATATCTCTGTGATATTGTACAATTGAAGACTGCTCAATTCATTGCAGAATATCACTTTTGCTGCATTGAGGGATTCCACAGCCAGTGCAAGCTCTTGCACCTTGCCTTTGCCTAAATGATATTTTTTATCGGGATAACGGGACTGTATGATCTCGCCCGTTACAGAATAACCAGCTGCATAAGCCAGGTCCTTCATTTCAGCCAGCTGCCGCTTGTTCTTCAACTCATCACTGCCCGGATCGATCCTCTGTACTACTATCACTTTTTCCATTTGCAATTCCATCATCCACGTGGATATTTCAAAGTTGCTTTACATACTCTGAATAAGAGAAGAGAGAAATAGTATCAAGAAGATACCACACCATAAACTCTATTAAGAGAGATGTGCCCCAAGCCATATACAACTATGCCTACCAATAGAGAGCGACCCTGAGGAGCTTGGTTGCTTCCTATTGCCTCAAGACAAAAACTTGATTCTTATTTAACTTCCATATGCTCCTAACAGATTTCAATATTTGGAGAACTGGTGCTGTCGAAAAAAGATTGGAATCAACATTATTAGCCTGAAATACCTGCGCCAGAAAGACAGATTGAACATTTTTCATAAAATTTTTGATTTGGTTATTTCCCCGAAAAGAGAGCTTTGCTACAAAGCCATTTGTTGCTATGCTGCCCACATCTATACGTCTGAACATTACATGTTCTTCTCAAGGATGTAAGAAGTTTGAGGAATACATGCAGACAACTCAGAAGATATTCTTTTCAAAGATATGTACTCAGATAAAATGATGATCGAGAGTTTACTCTGATCCCAGATCTCTCGATCAATGCTATTGATTCTCAGAAGCAATGTTATTTTTTTATGTGATCAGTCTATTTTCTCGAACTTGGATGCAGGCGCTCCACAGATCGGACAGTTTGCTTCAGGTTTGCCTTCGTGAGTATGTCCGCAGATGCTGCAGACATAGTAATCAACCTCTTCGTTCTTCCCAATCTCAGAAAGTGCTTTTTGGAATAGTCCGGCATGTATCCTTTCTACTTTATTGGCCACTTCAAAACTCCAGAGGGCTCTGTTATCACCTTCAGCCTTAGCTTCCTCTATGAATTGTGGATACATACTTTCAAATTCGTATTTTTCACCATCAATGGCTTCTTTCAGATTGTCCATTGTAGTCCCGATTCCACCCATACGCTGCAGGTGATTCAATGCATGAACTGTTTCAGCAGCTGCGGCAGCCCTGAAAAGTTTAGCTATTTGAGGGTACCCTTCTTCATCTGCTTTTTTTGCAAAGGCGAGGTATGTCCTGTTTGCCATTGATTCGCCAGTAAACGCTGCTTTTAGATTATCCTTTGAGCTCACTTATATCTCCCCATACTTTGAGATCTTTTACTTTTGACTTGTCTATTATATCTGTTCCCATAACTCTGAGACTATGGAAAACTAAAAATCAACTCGATTGTGAGATACCATTCTTGAAGTCAGTACCTGGAATTGAACAGGCAACAAATGAATCTGGAGTTCACCCGATCAATCTTCTAGAATCTTGGAACTGGGTAATCACAATTGCGAATTGACATAGGTTTTTACTCTATTCTATTATTAAAATGTATTCCATGGGGCAAATATGCATTGAACATATTCTGCTAATGGATACATATTGCATCGGCATATTACCAGATTCTATTATGTGCCTCTGTCAGCAGGTGATCAGGAATTAGGCTATCTTTCCATTATTCCAGAAATATTTTGATCGTCTTCTTGTGTCGAGCCCTTGAGTTATATGATTGAGTTATATGAATAACTTTTATCCCAATATTCAAAGTCTTTTACCATATTAACTCTCCCGACTTTCCAATTTCCTCACCCATTAACTTACTTCATTTATAATATCCCTTCATCCGACTGAAGACTGGGGGGACACTTTATCTTAAATAGCCTTCTGACGCTCACAGAAATATGGTGTGCTATCTCTATGGCCCTGCGCTCGCCCAGAGATTCCTGGTATTTGAAACCCCGGGAGAACATGCCTGTGACCAGCCACTGAGGCCTGTTGAACATATCCCCGGCCTCCATTATGATGGTAGCCTGAGGGTTAAGGCCTTCCACAGTCTTTTCTACCATTGTGACCACATCCGTAAGTTCAGGGGCATCCCTGCTTTTGAAATGGAGGATGTTGACCTGATGGGTCTTATCAACGTGGTCAGGAGACACAGAGAATGATACTGCCACGCATACCATGAAGTATTCCCCATCTTCCACATGCCTTCCAGAAATGTCGACGGCGATAATATCGAACATGAGCATCGTTCACATCTTGATCCTGCCAATATCAATGTAGGCACAGTGAACGTTATCATATACTGCATATATCATTCTTTTGCGCACACTATTGGCCAGGCGCACAGCCCTTGACATCACCGGCAGCATAAACTCATAGTTCTCAGCTATGGAATGGACCAGGTACTCAGAATGGGGAAGCTTATCCACTGATCTGAAATTCAGATAGACCCTAAAATGACTCCCGAACTTGAAACCGGTCTTCGGGACAAGACCTCTCTCTCTAAGGTTCTCGTATACCATATACTTCAACATGAATTCAGATTCAATGACCGAGGCCTTTGCAGCAAACTCATCGAATACAAGAAAAGAAGAATTACCGGACATATCGGCAACTTCCAGTACACCCTTTTTAAGCAGATAACCGGATTCAACAAGAGATAACTGCAGACGGTCCGCATCAAGAGGATGACCATAAAAACCTTCAGCGTGCAATGAACTGGAAACATCGCTGTCCCATACCACCACGCGGTCTTCAAGGAACGTAGACCTTCCACGTTTACCCTGCACTGCCCGTTCAATAGATTCTACACTTCCAGCTGGTTCTACTTTCCTTATCTCGTAGAAAGTGATATCACTTTCCTCATCAACAATAGCAAGAACCATTGTTTTATGCACATTATGTGCAGCTTCCAGCGACATGCGCAGCTCCCTGAGAGATAAAGGGATACGCTCCGAGATAACATGGACAAAGAACTTTGCCGGGGTCTTCCCAGGATGCCCTCCTCTTGGATATACCCTGAAATCCGTCACTGAAGGCTGGACATAAAAACCTCTTTCGCGGAGGTCTTTATAGACGATATATTTAAGGTCAAAATACTGCTGTCTTTTTGATGCTTCTGTAAAGAAGCCCTCAAATGACAGGGATCTGTCATCTATCTGGATCTCAAGTTTCTTCTTGTAGTGCAGATATGCAGCTTCGATGAGCGTAAGTTCTAATGTATTACCTTTCGGACGTCCGTAATATCCGACATTATACAGCTCATTGATAGCCTGCTTACAGGCTTTAACACGGTCATTGACAAGTATTCCGATCAAAAAGGTCACCTAAATGCAAAAAATAAATTATACGCCACAATATCGGACCATCTTATTTAACAATACTGGGCTAAAACATAATGAACGTGGAGCATGTGAAAATAATATAACAGATGAACATCTAAAAATAAAGATACAGTATATTTATATATTTGTACTTCTATACTTTAAATCGGGTGCCTACACTATAACCTAACCTTAATATGGGGTTTTCCGAATCCTTCCTCCTACCACAACCGGGCACCCTCCTCCTCTATTAGTGACAGTTCACCATTTTGTACACTTTCCAAGGAGATATACAACAGATACTCCCTTTTGAGCCAGCTTGGATAAAAGCAGTTCTTGCAGTTGACCTTCCGAACCACTTGATATTCCAGTCGAATAGACAGGCATTTCCATAACTGTCATATCCGATACAATTGCCTTTACAACAGGCATCAGGTCAGGAGTTCCCTGCCCACCTGTCATGGCAGCGATCTGATTCTGCAATATGACGACAACAACGTCATCTTCTAAAGACACAGTATTTATAAGACCAACAATTCCCGAATGAGCAAGTGCAAAATCACCTATTACTGCAATGCCCTTATCCTTAAAGCCACATGCTGTGGATATAGCCGAGCCGAGGGCAAAACCCGTATCGATTACTTGCAATGGTTCCGGCGCTGCCCGTATGGAACAGCCCATATCCCCGGCCACCATGGCATCGATGTTCGCCAAGCATTTGTAAAGAGGCATGAAGGGGCAGTCCTGACACAAAGGCCTTGAACCTCTGCTTTTGATAGTCTGCACTTCAGTATACTTCTCTATCCTGCTCTCATCCAGATGGTCCAGTGCATAGCCAATATGCTCTGCCTCCACCTGCCCATAAGGAATATGTCCTGTCATCTTGCCTTTTACTTTTCCGGTTACGGCAACATGGGATTCTATGTAAGGCTCGGTTTCCTCGACCACAAGAACTTTTTCACATTCGCTGATGAACTGCCGTACCATGTCAAAAGGAAAAGGAGACACCATCTGTAGAGAAAGGTGCGCATGACCTGCCCACCTTGCTTCTGAAAGCGCTTTGTCCACAAGCACTGAGAGATAGCCTGAAGAAATGATACCTATCCCGCTGTTTCCTGGACGAAGCCTGTTCAAAGAAGTTGTCTGAACAGCCTTTTCAAGCAAAGGCATAGATTCCCGGTGGAACCGCTGGTGTTTCCCTTTAGTGGTAAGTTTCCAGATATCCTTGTCGAAAGTCGCCTTTGGTGCATTCTGTCGACTTCTAAGAACAGAACCTTTGCTATCCAGCAATCTGTCGGTCACCCTGATGATCACAGGAACCTTCGCCTGTTCTGATATCCGGAACCCATGCACAACTGCATCATATGCGCCCTGAGGTGTTGCCGGATCGAATAAAGCCACTTCTGCAAGACTGCCATAAAAACGGGAATCCTGCTCGTTCTGGGAGGCTCTAGCCCCGGCATCGTCCCCGGCAATTATCACAACACCTGCTCCTATGGTGTGATACACTGAGGTCATTAG
>JAHFZE010000182.1 GCA_020854785.1 Methanomethylovorans sp. | reverse complement strand
CTGAATCCCGTAAGTTCATTGTCTCAAAGGCACCTGAATCTGAAAAAGAACAGGTGGTCAAGGAGTTGAAAGATTCCGGGGCTGAGATCCTTTTAAATTACATGCCAGTGGGATCCGAACTGGCTACCCAGTTCTATGCTGAGTGTGCTCTTGAGGCAGGTGTGGCCTTTGTTAACAACATGCCTGTGTTCATCGCAAGCAACCCGGATTGGGCTGCCCGTTTTGCTGAAAAGGGTATCCCCATAATCGGGGATGATATCAAAGCCCAGCTTGGTGCTACCATCACACACCGTACCCTTGTTGATCTTTTCCGCAAACGAGGTGTCAAACTCGAAAGAACATATCAGTTGAACACTGGGGGTAACACTGATTTCCTTAACATGTTAAACCGAAGCAGGCTTGCCTCTAAGAAAGAGTCCAAGACCGAAGCTGTGCAGTCGGTTGTAGGAGAGCGTCTGGACGATGATAATATCCATGTGGGTCCAAGCGATTATGTTCCCTGGCAGAACGACAATAAAGTATGTTTCCTCAGGATGGAAGGCAAGCTTTTTGGCGATGTGCCTATGAACATTGAGTTGCGTCTGTCTGTAGAAGACTCACCTAATTCTGCCGGTGTGGTCATTGATGCCATAAGGTGTTGCAGGCTTGCCCTGGACAGAGGCATTGGTGGAATACTTTATTCCCCGTCTGCATATTTCATGAAACATCCTCCCAGACAGTTCACTGATGATGAGGCCTACAATATGACCCTTGACTTCATTGAAGGTACTAGGGACAACTGAACACATGTCCTTGGCTTCATCCGGCCAGCGCGATATCTTCGGTGTGGATTTTAGCGGTGCAAAGGCTGCCTGTAATAAGATCTGGGTCAGCCGTGGGAAAGTGGTAGGGGAAAGATTACGTATTATAAAATGCAATCCTCTAAGCGAGGAGGGTTCAGCTAAACTGGGCAGGGAACATTGCCTTCGTGCCCTGCTTGGTCTTATATGTTCCACAAAAAGTTCTATTTTTGGTATGGATTTTCCATTTGGTATCCCGCTATCGCTCATGCAGGGGCTTGGCTGGAATGAGTTCATCCGGCATTTTCCGGAACTTTATGCCAGTGAAGATGAGTTCAGAGATATAAACCGCAGACTTTCAGGGAACGTAGAACTCAAAAGAGCAACGGATAAAGAAGTAAAAGCTCCCTTTTGTGTTTATAATCTTAGATTGTACAGGCAGACCTATTTCGGTATAAGGGACATCATTAGACCTCTTGTTATATCAGATGCTGCCAGTGTTTTACCCATGCAGCCTATTAGGGTGGATGTTCCATGGCTTATAGAAATATGCCCGGCATCTGCTCTCAAAAACGAAGGGTTGTATGTTCCCTATAAAGGAAAAGGAACAAAGGAAAGAACATCCAGGGAATATATTCTGGACCACTTTCAAAGAAAAGCATTGGATCTGCCTAAAGAAATAAGGTTGAAGGCTCTGCAGAACGTTGACGGTGATGCTCTGGACAGCATCATAGCGGCTTATTCCGTATTCAGTGTTATGCACACGCTGGTCCGGGAAAAAGCAATATGTGAACCCTATACAAATGAAGGGTTCACTTTTATGTAAAACCTCATTCTTTGGACAGGCCTATTATTCTATACAGATCCTCGGGACTGTCAAGTATTGTAATATTCTCCATACGGGACAGCTTTTCAGTGTTCTCTATATCTATGTCTCTCATTTTCAGCTTCATTTCCTTTCCGTTGGGAGCATAGGTTGTCACTGTTCCCTTTTCTCGGTCTACTGGAAGTATATAAATTGGTGTTTCACCTTTAGCTGTTTGCGCAACGACATTTGTCACAAGGTTATCGGCAATGCCATGAACTATCTTTGCCACAGTATTGGCCGTAGTAGGTGCAATTATCAGCATGTCATAGTGTCCAAGCTGCAAAGGTCCCGCAATGAAAGGGGAGTTTGGGCCAGCATCTGTTTTGAAGTTGGGGAAATCTCTCTGTATATCATCCCACATTCTGTACCACTTCATAACCGTTTCTCCTTCTTTGGAAAGGAACACCATGAATTCAATATTTGTTTTTTTCTTAATATCTACCATTGTATTGTAAGTCTCTTTTATAAGGTCTCCCGAACCTGTTATTCCCCATGCTATCCTTTTCATAGAATCTCTCCATTTGTCAGTATCCTGCCAATGCTTCTTTCTTGACCATGTCCTTTGGGATCTTCATTGCAGCCAACATTTCTTCCATGGACCTGACCATTTCAGGTGGGCCGCATATCAAAAAATGTCTTTCCCTGTAATCTGGTATCTCCCGGATAACCATGTTCTCACATATACGTTCCCGGCAACCTGTCCAGCTTTCTGATGCACGGGTCAGGGTGTACACTACTTTTAAATTGCTGTTGTTGTGCATCATCTCGTCAAGTTCTTCTCTGAAGGCAAGGTCGTTCTCTGTTTTATTGCTATATATCAGCATAATATTAGCATTGAGGTGCAGGTCAGTACAGTATCTGCATATACTTATCATGGGTGTGATACCTATCCCTCCGCTCAGCAATGCTACTTTTGCATACTCGCCTTCGAAGGTCATCTTACCGAAAGGTCCGCTAATGACAGCGCCATCCCCTATCTTCATATTGTCAAGCACGTTTGAGAATGGATGGCCGGTAAGTTTTTTAGTGAACTCTATATGGTCTTTCTCGGTAGGGCTGCTGGAAAGGCTAAATGCTTTTGTGACGGATCTCCCTTCCACTTCCAGACTTACAAGTATGTATTGGCCGGGTTTATAATCAAAGCCTTCAGGCCGTATGAACCTGAAACTTTTTACATCGTGTGTTCTTTTTATGATGTCTATTGTTCTTTCTTCAAACTTCAAAGACTACTCCCATCCTGCTGAGCTTTTTTGATCAATTGGGCAGCCTTTATCAATTTATTTACCGTACGGTGCAGGCTCCTTATGCCTTCGGCATCCTCAGCAACCCCTTCTGCTCCCCTGTCATGGGACCAGAAAGTACCCCCCAGGTTAGAACCAAAGGACCCGCCGGCAATGGGCAGCATCTCGCTGATCACATAGAAGTTCAGTATGCTCTGGATGGCAGGTTCCTGTCCTCCTATCCTGTCTCCCCCCACTGCGGTGGCAGCACCCACTTTGTTCTTGAAGGATTTTGGGTCACGTGCGACAACTGCCCGGCATCTGTCCATTATAGTCTTTGTCTGCGCACTTAATGTACCCTGGTACACAGGAGTGCCTATTATCCAGGCATCAGCCCACAGCATTTTGTCATATAGTGGCACTATATCGTCTTTATGGATACATCCCTGCTGTTTGCGTACACAATAATCACAGTGGATGCAGAACTTAAGATCTTTTCCACTGGCTGAGAAATAATCAGTTTCAACATTGAATTTCTCCTGGGCATACCGCAGAGCCTCGTTTACGATATGGTCCGTGGCTTTCTTTCTGGGACTTCCTGAGATGCCAAGCAATCTGATAGTCATATCACCCGTCATCAAGACACTCCTTTGTTCTCTTTCCATTGGGGATTTACTCGATGGTTATTGCACCCATAGGGCATGCATCTACGCATAATCCACATTCTATACAGTTGTCCGGATGGACGACCACAGATTTTAGTCCCTGCCCGTCATCTTTCATTTCAAAGACATCCTCAGGGCAAGATTCCTTACATGCTCCTATTCCTTCACATACGTTCGGATCTACTTTTGCTGGCATTTTTCTTATCTCCTGTCTATAATATTGCCAGGCTGTAAAGATCACAGCCTGGTATGAATTCCGATCATATTTTCCTTCTTTCCATGTAATAGTATGCTGCACACAGCAGGATAGTTACAGAACCCAGGATCCCTGTTCCCGGGGTTGCAGGTGTTGCTGCATCCGCTGCAGCTTCCTCGTTCTCGTAGATGTTTGTAGATATTTCTGTCATGCTAATGACAGGTACCTCATACACATCTTCTCCGAAGAGATGGTCAATAAGGTCCTGTGGTGCTGAACGATACTGCAGAGTTGCGATTATTGTAAGCGGATAGGTAACGTCTTCAGGTATT
>JAHFZE010000288.1 GCA_020854785.1 Methanomethylovorans sp. | reverse complement strand
TCAGCCAGCTGTTCAGCATCTTTCTCCAGCAGACAGCATTCCTCAACTTCCCCATCTTCAGAAATTGTCAGTGTGCCGAACCATGTAACTGCCTTCAAATCATTCCTCCCAAATAGAAGCACCCGTATTGTTGGCTCTGGTAATTATCACTTTACCCCCGATGGTGCTGTCCAGGAAAGCCTGTGCATCTTCCTTTAAGTAAGCTGCATCCTCTGTATTATCCGTGAAAGCGTACACCACAGGCCCGAAAGAGCTCATGCCTGCCCCATAAGCACCACTGTCCTGCAAAAGCTCGATCAGGTCCCTGACAGCCTGATGCTGTAACCGTATTTCCCTTTGCTTGAAACCTAAGGTTTGAAAACGGTTGGTTGCCTGACCAAAACCCTCAATATCCTTTTCCACAATAGCAGGCATCATTTTCATGAGCACTATATGGGCTACAGCCTGCACCTCATGCAACGGGATAGGACACTCCTTTCTGAATATATCCACTTCCTGAGCATCATGAGCCCCTATGTGCATGTCCTCCCCAGGCAAAGCCAGCACAATTTCCCAATCCGGAAAGTCCTCCCTGAAAAGCACGGGTCCTGGAGGTGTTTTACTTGCAGAGGAAGGCGAGAATGAACCCTTTTCAGAGAACTTATGACCACCATCAACTATGAAACCGCCTTTTTCAAAAGATGCAACCCCAATACCAGAAGTTCCACCACGCTCCACAGCAATGGCCATCTCCCGCACACTCAGACCCAGTCCATACAGCCTGTTCACCGCAGACGCGACTGAAAGAGCTGCCTGGGTCCCGGAACCGCAGCCGACATGAGGAGGCATATCTTCTTCTATGGTCACCCTTACACCCTGACCCTCTGGAAGCAGGACCCTGGCTGCTGCCTTCATGCGCTGTGCAAGCAAAGAATGCCCAATGATCTCTATATCATCAGCGATCTCCGCTGAGATCATCACGTGGGGATGATCAATAGATATCCCTACCCCACCGTCCACTCTGCCAAGCTCTGCATTCATGTCTATAAGACCCATGTGAATTCTGGAAGGGGACTTTACTCTGATCATTCAGGTCTTAATCGTCACTGCATGTTATTAAACTTTGACACTTGGACCCTATATAGCCTGTATAAAGTGTTCATCTATAGGTGCGCACCAATAACCAGCCCGTTCTGAGCACACCCCGATCAAGTACAAAACGCAGGAATGTGGGAATGAATCTGTAAATACGCACCTGTACATCAGCCATCAATTCCAGGTCCAGCACCTGATCATCGAACCTGGGTTCCAGAAAATAAGAAAAATCCTGCCAATAATGATGCAGGGACCCAAATACCCCGAAAAGAAAACCGCACAAGATTCCCGTATCTGCTGGATCAGGAAGCCCAAAAGCAACATCACATCTGCCACATCTCGATCTAAGATTACACATTGTGCCTTTGAAAAACCTTAAAAGAGGTTTTTTGATATCATAATATATCTTAATAAAATCCTTAGCCTTCAATTGTTTTTTCTTTTTTGTGCTTTTTGATTCATTTGTGATCTTGCCTTCAGGCTCCGTTTCCCCGTGCCTTACACTAACATGGCCGGACTTTTCCATTTCTTCCTTATTACCGGCTTCTCTCTCTTTTTTTGAAACAGAACTTCCGGGGTCAGACGGATAGAACACTTTGGAATAGGACAGAAAGAGCCATTTGATCACTATCCTTCCGGAAATATCCTTATCCCTTTTATTCAGGTCCACTATCAGGTCTATAGCACAGAAAAGCACAAGAAACACCAGCAACATGATCACCAGCGCTGCTGCCTGTACAACCTGTATTGCAGTGAACATGTTAAGCCTGTATTCAGGGAAAAGACTATAAAGGACCGGAAATAGAAGAGATATGGGAAATATATCCTTATTCTTTTCGGTTTACTGCCCTTCGACCTCTATTGAAACAGAACCTTCTTTATCCTCGGAGCTGTCGATATCGCTACCCTCTTTGCTCTTTTCCTTTTTACCCTTCATGGTCTTGATCTTCTCGATCAGACCCGGAACTGACTCAAGTAGAACACCAATGTCAGATTTTCCGGAAATAGACATCAGGCGCACATCATCTTTAGACACAACTATAAAAGCTACAGGCTCTATCTTTGCACCTGCGCCGCCACCGCCACCAAAACCTTCTTCGTTGTCTTTACTCTTACCCTCTCCACCGCCTGTGCCGAAACCAAAGGATACTTTGGTCACGGGAATGATGGTGGTATCCCCAACTGTTACGGCATCTCCAACAACCGTCTTGGTGCTCACAAGTCTTTCAAGTTCACTGGACACTTCTTTCATCAGGTCTTCAAGTCCCATGGTATTTACTCCCATAAAAGTCTATAACTGCGTCTTATAGTTTTATGACCCATCCATCATATAAATTACCCCCATATATCTTCATTATACATTGTCCTGGAAGAAGTTCATCAATGAGAACTTAACTTTCTCAGGCTGCACATCCACGAATTCCTCTCTTTCATCTGGAGGGAAGATCTCAAAAACAGCAAACTTCCCATATCTTTGGCGGGAATCAGTAAGGAAACGTC
>JAHFZE010000030.1 GCA_020854785.1 Methanomethylovorans sp. | reverse complement strand
TTGCAGATAAGAGAAGATGGATGTTGATCAGATATATTTCCCTTCCATCTTATCTATCACCATTTTCCCCTTATCAGTAAGCACATACTTTTTCCATGTCATTTTTGTCGGAGTTAAACATTCTATTAGTCCCATATCCTCTAATTCTTTCAAAGCACGACTGATATTCTGGGTAGACCTATGGCTCTCATGTGCGATCTCAGAAGCATTTGCAACTGAATGCTTATGCATATATTCCATCAATATGAGGCGCCTGTCAACACTAATTATCCATTTGAGCAGTTCATCCATTGTGTTCCCGTTCATGATATTTCCATCACTATTAAGCATTTAGTATATATTGATTAGTGTAAAATACTCTAGTCTATTGTACAGAACCATGTTATATACCTAGCAATATAAATAGGTAGGAACTCGGAGAATACTTGCCAATTTCCATGATAGATATAGCATTATTGGAAGTGATGCAGCCGGTTGTTTGAAAAGAGATGGATCCTGTTGCAGTCATCAGGCAAAGATAAAGGGATCTGAAGATAGTTTTACCAGGTAATAAAGACACATCTGGCTGCATTGGAGATTTTAAATAATATAACAGGTTCGTTCTTTTGAAAAGCAAGTTTCTGGCAACATTAGATACACCTAGAAGTAGATGAAATAATTGAGTGTGAATTATCTTCTCCAGTGGGTATTCAGCTACAGAGCCTGCTATGGCTCATGTTATAAGAAACACTTAAAAAAGTAGAGGCTATGACCTTCAAAAGGTCATGAGCCTAAGGCCGATCAATCCCTGCGCTGCATGAGTTCGATGTCTTCCATCACAGCCTGCAGATCATCTTCATGTTCTATTTCATCGGTGAGGATCTGCAGCACCATGTTGTAGGTCACAGGGTCTTTATCCTTGACCATCTGCAGGATGCCGTTATATACCTGGATGGCACATTGTTCTCCTTTGATGTTCTGTTCAAGGATATTTTTCACAAAAGGATCTTCCGGAGCATCATAGCCGCAGTGTGAAAGCTTTTCCCAGTCTGCGGGGGACAGAACTGGCGTTCCGCCAAGCTGCACGATCCTGCTGGCAAGCATGTCAGCATGCCTAAGTTCATCGGTTGCATGTTCTATGAGTTCTGCTGCAGCTTCTTCCCTCATGGGACCTTTGATAACCTTTGCCCCTACCCAATACTGGTAATAGGCAAGCCACTCATCTGCAAGTGCTTTGTTGAGTTTGGCTATTAGTTCCTCGGCATTGATCCCTAGGATCTCTATTCCTTTAGTACCCATTTATCCTCAGCTCCACTTTGTAATGAGCATGCTTCCTTAAGATTCTTTCTTAAGGCACATGAACCAGTCCAGACAATATTTGCCTTCTTCCTTTTTCTCAACACGTTCTTTTGCAACGCCGCATGAACCCGGTGGCGGGATAATGACGTCTTCTCCTGGTTGCCAGTTGGCAGGAGTTGCAATACCTTCAGCATCTGATTTCTGCATGGCCAGCAATAGTCTTTTGATCTCAGCCATGTTCCTGCCGTTGGACAGAGGATAATAGAGAATTGCCCTTACTTTTGCTTTCGGGTCAATGATGAACACTGCCCTCACAGCCTGTGTGGTGGAAGCCTTGGGCTGTACCATACCGAACTTCTTTGCGACTTCCATGGTCAGATCCTCGATGACCGGGAAGGTGACTTCAACATCTTTCATACCCTTGAACTCGATCTTCTCTTTGATGGTCCTAAGCCATGCAATGTGAGCGTATATACTGTCGATAGAAAGACCAATGAGCTCTGCGTTAAGAGCTTTGAACTCATCCTGCATAGTAGCAAAGGTCATGAACTCGGTGGTACATACGGGAGTGAAGTCAGCAGGGTGGCTGAACAGAATCACCCACTTATCCTTGTAATCTTCTGGGAACTTAATCTGCCCAGTTGTCGTCTTTGCTGTAAAACTCGGTGCATCATCGCCTATCAAAGGCATGCATACATATCCTTCATCCATTTCTATTCTCCTCCTGACATTTCATACATTTTCCATAGAAATTAGTGTTCACTGAATCGATACTGAATCCTTCTATATCGCCAGCTATTTTCATTGAATAATCGAACAATTCTTCTGACTCAAAATCTTCTATTCTCCCACACTCCCGACAGATAAGGTGATGGTGCGGTACGAAATTAGCTTCAAACCTTGTTACCCCTTTTACATTCACCTCCTCAAGCAATCCTCTCTCAGAAAGGAATTTGAGATTTTTGTAGACCGTAGCTTTGCTTATGCGGGTCAGCTTTTTCCTGACACCATCATAGACCTCGTCTACGGTGGGATGACCCTTGTGCTCCCGCAGGAAGGCGATTATCTCCACTCTTTGATTAGTGTATTTCATATCAGCTTTTCCTGTGGTTTCCAATGTCATTTCCCCCTGTACTTGCCTCTAAAGACAATTTTGTCATAGATGCAGATGATAATTAATTCTAAATGATACTTATTATTATTTAACATTTACGTTCGTTTAAAAAAGATTATCAATTAAATCTGATTATCAATATCTCTTATAAAATACCCCTAAATTCAATTTGTTTAATTACATAAATGTGTTATGCTTTTTGCATATGTATGTACTCATATCTATAATATATTTGAATTTATCTTTAAATGAACATACATCAAGATTTGGTATCAAAGGTTCAGTTTATATATCCACCAGTACAATGAAATCAGGATAAAGATGAGCAGGATCAAGATATTATCATGGAATGTGAACGGCCTTAGGGCTGCATATAAAAAAGGATTTATAGACATTTTTACAGCACATGGACCAGATATTCTCTGTCTGCAGGAAACAAAAGCGCAGGAAGATCAATTACCATCTCCTCTGCGACATATTGATGGATATAAAGCGTATTTTTCGTCTGCAGAGAAAAAAGGTTATAGTGGAGTGGCCATGTACTCCAGACCAGAACCCTACAGGGTAAGCTATGAACTTGGACACGCCAAATTCGATACTGAGGGCAGGGTAATAGCCTCTGATTTTGGGGATTTCATGCTTTTTAATGTATATTTCCCTAATGGAAAAGCTTCTCAAGAGCGGCTTGATTTCAAAATGGAGTTCTATGATATATTTCTCGATCACCTCGATGCCCTAAGAGCACAGGGCAAAAAACTCATAATTTGTGGGGATGTGAACACAGCACATAAAGAAATAGATCTGGCACGCCCAAAGGAAAACGAGAAAGTATCAGGCTTCCTGCCCCAGGAAAGAGCCTGGATAGACAAATTAGTAGATCATGGCTATCTGGATACGTTACGCATGTTCAGCGACCTGCCTGGCCAATATACATGGTGGGACCTTAAAACCAAGGCAAGGGAACGAAATGTGGGCTGGAGAATTGATTACTTCTTTGCCACTGATGATCTGAAGGATAACATAACATCTTCCTTCACCCTGCCCGAGATAATGGGTTCGGACCACTGCCCCATTGGTATAGAACTTGAAATTTGAATAGTTGTATTATATGAAATGGCTCTGTTCATGCAATTGCATTCAGGGCCAGATCTACAGCTTCCACCGGATCATTTGCCTTTATTATCCCATCAACTTCCCATTTGCATTCTATGGCAACGACCCTCTTACCCATTTTGAGGGCCAGAGCGATCTCCGAAAGAGTACCATATTCTCCACTCACTGCTATCACAACATCAGAAGATGCGACAACTATGGCATTACGTGCATGTCCCATATTGGTCACTATCTGGTAGTCAATATACCTGTTAGCATCTTCACGGCTGTCGCCTGGCAGGATACCTATAGTGTTCCCTCCCTGTCGCCTCGCTCCGCGTGCGCAGGCTTCCATCACACCCCCTAATCCTCCACATATCAAAAGCACGCCGCGCATGGCGAGCTCTCGGCCTATTTCTTCAGCTATCATCTCAGTTTTATTGTCACACACCCCGCCACCAATTACTCCTACCTGTATCTTTGCCATATGTTCTCCTCCATAATTAGATGAATGTTAGATATATTCCGCCTGGACCTTAAGTATCTCCCTACTGTCCTTAGCCATGGAATATTCCTCCAGTGGCTCCCTGTTAACTTCCAGAAAAGTATGTCCCCAGTTGAACTTGGATAGTATAGTTGCGGCTTGTTCCTTGTATCCAAGTATGTAAAGAGAAGCAGCAAATGCCTCCACTGATGTAAGCTTGAAAGGACGACCAAAATTCACCGGATTACCTGCAACAAGATATGGTAAAGCACGATGCTGCAGATCACGTATGAGCAATTGAGGAAAGACGACTTCTACATGTTCCCAGGAGCAATCCAGTACAGTAAGCCCTTTTCCTATATTGTCAGCAGGAGAAAGGGCTTTCTCAGCCATAGGATCAAGAAGTATGGAACCTCTGGGAATAGCATTCACCTTTTCCACAAGGTGTGCAAGCTTGAAGCGTACCATTTTCTTACCAGTACATTTTTTAGGATCACATTGCCCGGCATGATAAAGATATAAGCGAACTTCTTTAGGCCTGCTTGTTTCCATAGAATGTTGATGGACTTTCGTGTATATAGCATAAGCGAAGTTTAATAGGGATAATATTATAGTTATCTTTTTATATATTAATCGCGTATTTCTCTGTATAAAGTTTGCATCAAAAATAGAAATTGATACTGAGAGTTGTGAAAAAGATGGCTGCCAAAATATATACGATAACCTCTGGAAAAGGAGGGACTGGCAAAAGCATATTTGCTGTCAATCTGGCAGCAGCACTTGCCGGCCTTGCAAAAAAGACCCTGCTTATAGATGCTGATCTTGGTATGGCCGACATAGGTCTTATGCTTGGACTGGAAAACAATAAGATCACATTACACGAAGTACTGGCCGATGAAGCTAACGTGGCTGATGCACTGTACGATGGGCCTAATGGACTTAAGGTTCTGCCCGGTAGTCTCTCTTTGGAGGGGTTCAAAAAAGCAGACCCTTCCAGGATCAAGAATGTTATTAACGAACTTGCCCAAAATTTTGAATTCATGATCATTGACACACCCACTGGCATTAATAATGCAACAGCCGCCTCTATTGAAGTATGTGACGAGGTCTTGCTGGTCCTTACGCCTGATATAGTATCTATTGCCGATGGATCCAAAATGAAGGCATTTTCAACATTGTTAGGTAAAGAAGTAACAGGAATGATACTGAACAGAACTATGCCCGTACATGATGAAACGTACAGGGAGAAAATCATGAGTTCACTTGATATTAAAATACTTGAAGTATTACCCGAAGATGTGAGTATACCGAACAGTATTGTAGGTAAAAGTCCAGTGGTCACTAAGTATCCTTATTGTGAAGTAGCTATCGCAATGAACAGGCTTGCAGCACTATTCTCTGGAATAAAGATGCCTGAGCCCGAAGAAGGAAAGGGGCAAAAGAAGCAAAAGAATGAGAAGAAGCGCATTCCAGGTGCAAAGTTACCCTTTTCCCAGTCAAAGAAATGAGAGGTCATATCATGGATCTTGCTGATGGAATCCAATATGATAGGAATTCAGGTGAAGTATCTCTTCCTGTGTTGCAAGGGATCGATACGGCTCAAAAAGATTCGAAACCTGAAGAAACTATCGCTCTTCTTACTTATATTAACAATGATGTTGTTTCTGATGATACCATAAATGGTCTGAAAGCACGCATCGAGGCCGACCATTCACAATTGATCACGGGTTACAATATAGATTATGGTGCGAATAATGACTGGGAACAGAAAATAAGAAATATCATTGCTAGCAAGGACCTTGATGTAGAATCCAGCTCAAATGTGCAAGAAAAGGAACAGATTCCTTTACATCAGCGCTTGATAGCACTTATTTCTAACAGTTCTGAAGAGGAAGAAGAATACAATATCGCAGTACATGGTCCTATTGTAGATTTTGGTACACCCGAAGGAAGCAATTTCAAAGAAATAGAAATGTATGCGGTCAATCCTCCATATGCTTATATAAGGATGGCATATGATCCGTTCTCACACGAATACCAGTATCAAGTACTTGAACCCCTGCTTTCAGAAGACGAAAAGAAACTGCTGGATAATATAAAACAACAGTTGATAGAGACACTGGAACTCAACCTGAAAGAAACTGACCATAAGAATGCTGAAAACTATTTGAGAGGGTGTGCAAAAAAATATTTAAAAGAGTATAAGATAGATATCTCTGTCCGTAAAAAGGAAAGAGTGATGTATCACCTTGTACGGGATTTTTTGGGATACGGACGCATTGATCCTATTATGCGGGACATGAGACTTGAGGATGTGTCATGTGATGGTCCTAATACACCCATATATATCTACCACAAGGCCTACAATTCTGTGCCTACGAATGTGATCTTCTCAGATGATGATGAACTTGACTCTTTTGCAATAAGGATAGCCCAGCTATGCGGAAGACATATATCCATAGCAAACCCGCTCCTTGATGCAACAATGCCGGATGGATCACGCATCCAGATAACCTTGGGAAGGGAAGTTACTACCCGGGGAAGTACATTTACCATAAGACGTTTCAATGAGAATCCGATCACTCCGGCAAATCTCATTAACTTCCATACATTCTCTACAGCAATGATGGCATATCTGTGGATGGCTGTGGACTCGAGCAAGAGCATAGTGTTCGTAGGAGGCACTGCTTCCGGCAAGACCACTGCAATGAATGCTGTTTCTCTTTTCATCCAGCCTGAAATGAAGATCGTATCCATAGAAGATACAAGAGAACTTAATCTTTCACATCCCAACTGGATACCGGGTGTGACCAGAGAATCTTTTGCTGGTGAGGAAAGAGGCTCTATCCAGATGTACGAACTTCTCAGAGCTTCCTTGCGTCAAAGACCGGAATATATCCTTGTGGGTGAGGTGCGTGGAGCTGAAGCTTATGTTCTTTTCCAGGCCATGTCCACTGGTCACACTACATTCTCTACAATGCATGCCGATTCAGTGCAGTCTGTTGTGCACAGGCTTGAAAATCCTCCTATCAATGTTCCCAGGATCATGATACAGGCCCTTGATATTGTATCTATTCAGGCGCAGGTAAAAGTGAATGATGAGAGGGTAAGAAGATGCAAGTCCCTTACAGAAATAGTAGGTGTAGACCCCAGAACAGGTGAATTGTTAACGAACGAGGTTTTTATCTGGGACGCGGCAAAGGATAGTTTCCAGTATTCAGGTCGTTCATATATGCTGGAAAGCATCATGGAGAACAGAGGATGGAGCGAAGAAAAACTTAAAGATGAACTTAAGAAAAGACAGGATCTTCTGGAATGGGCACGTGTTAAAAAGATAAGTCATTACAAAGATTTTGCTAAACTTGTGGTGACATATGGCAGGGAACCTGAAACTATAATGAAGATGGTAAGGCAGGATCTGAATGAGTAATATTTATTTCAATGTAGCCTATGAGATATTCGGCAAATATTACGACAACCGCAGGCATGAATATTATGGTCTTCGTTTGAACATGCTCAGGAACAGAATGAGCATAGGCTATGATATGTACATGTCTGGTGCTATGCTCACTGCTTTTGCATGCATGTTCCTCGCACTTATTGCTGTCAATCTGTTATTCTATTTTGTAGGCATCCCCGATTTCACTGGCTCCAGGATCAGTGCT